>NZ_JBFBEZ010000004.1:0-280986 GCF_040701725.1 Streptomyces sp. NPDC093109 | reverse complement strand
ACCCGGAAGCTAAGCCTCACAGCGCCGATGGTACTGCAGGGGGGACCCTGTGGGAGAGTAGGACGCCGCCGAACAATTATTGTGGGAATGCCCCGTACCAGGTATCTGGTGCGGGGCATTTCTGCGTTCAGGGCCGATTCACCCGGTATCGTATGGGCCGGATTTGATCGCATCGCCATGGCATCGCGTTGGTTTCGAGCACGCCTGATCATCGGGTATGCTTCTACCAGTTGCTGCGCCCCAATAGCTCAGTCGGTAGAGCGTCTCCATGGTAAGGAGAAGGTCTACGGTTCGATTCCGTATTGGGGCTCAAGTACGAGAAAGGCCCCCGCCGATGGCGGGGGCCTTTCTCGTACCTCCGGCTCGTATCTCCGGAGTCATCCGCGTCAGTGGGGCAGCGGCTCCGGTAGGCGCATGACGAGGATGGCCATGTCGTCGGAGGCGGGTTCCGCCGCGAAGCGTTCCACGGCGCGCAGGACGCGGGAGGCGATCGCGCCGGCCGTCAGGCCCGTACAGGACGCGAGCACGTCGGCCAGGCCGTCGTCGCCCAGCATGCGGGCGCCCTCGCGGCGCTCTGTGACGCCGTCGGTGACGCACAGGAGGACATCGCCGGGGTCCAGGGTGATCGTCTGCTCGTACAGCTCCAGATCCTCCATGACGCCCAGCAGCGGCTGCGGTTCGGCGGCCGGTTCCACGGTGCCGTCCTGGCGCAGGCGCAGGGGGAGCGGATGACCGGCGCAGACCATCTTGAGGATCGCGCTCCCGTCTTCCTGTGGCCACAACTCGCCATAGAGCAGGGTGAGGAAGCGGCTGAGGAAGCGGCTCCGGGAGCCCTCGTCGATGATCGCCGCGTTCAACCGTTCGAGGACGGCGGGGCCGCTGAGGCCCTCGCGGGCCAGCAGGCGCAGCGCGTGGCGGGCCAGGCCCGTGACGGCCGCGGCCTCCGGGCCCGTGCCGCAGACGTCGCCGATGGCGAAGCCGTAGGCGCCGTCCCGGATCGGGAAGAGGTCGTAGAAGTCGCCGCCGACCTCATTGCCCTCGCCGGCCGCGCGGTAGATCACATCGACCTCGACGCCGGGCACCTGAGGGAGCCCCGGGGGCAGCAGGCTGCGCTGGAGGGCCTGGCTGATGGCCGTGCGCTCCGAGTACAGGCGGGCGTTGTCGAGGGCGAGCGCGGCCCGGCGGGAGAGGTCCTCCGCGAGCTCCAGGATCTCCTGGCGGAAGTGGTCGTCGGAGGGTTTGCCGAGGGTGAGCATGCCGATGACGCGGTTGCGCGCCACGAGGGGCAGGACGACCGTCTCGCCGCCGACCGCCGCGGCCGTCGCCAGGGTCGTACCGACGCTCGACGTGCTGTCGAAGGAGTTTCTGCCCAGATCGCGCATGGAGGTCCGCAGCGCGGCCTGGTGGGCGGCGTCCGCCGGGGCGGTCCAGACGCGGGCGCCCGGGGCGGGCACCGGGTCGGGCGGGCTGATCTTGGAGAGAAGGGCCTTGAGGCCGTCGATGCGGTCCTCGTCCTCGTGCAGGACGTAGGAGAGGTACGGGTCCGACGACTGGTCGGCGATCGTGTAGACGGCGCACCAGGTGGCCAGGGTGGGGACGGTCATCTGGGCCATCAGCGCGAGCGTCTGGTCACGGTCCAGGGTGCCGGCGAGCAGATCGGACGCCTCGACGAGGAACGAGAGTGAACCGCGGCGGAGCCGCTCCAGCTCGCCGAGGCGGGCCGATTCGACGGCCAGGGCGATCCGGTCCGCGGCGAACTGGAGGCGGAGCGCCTCCTCGTTCGAGTAGCGGCCGGCGTTCTCGGCGGCCACGCCCAGCGAGCCGGTGAGCCGGCCCTCGACCTTGAGCGGGACGGTGACGACGGAGCGCATGCCGGTGCCGTTGAGCAGCGGGACGGCGCCGGGGACGGCCGAGAGATCCTCGTGGACGGCGGGCATCCGCGCCGAGCCGTAACGTCCCGTGCCGGCCTCCACGGGGACCCGCGCGAAGCGCTGGCGGGCGGAGGGCAGGCCGGTGGAGGCGCGTACCTCCAGCTCCGTCTCGTCGTCCGTGGCGAGCAGCAGGAAGGCCGAGTCGCCGTCGAGCATGTCGCGGGCGCGTTCCACGGTGCGCTGGAGGAGCCCGTCGAGATCGTCGGGGGCGGGGGAGCCGATGAAGACCTCGAAGGGGTCCGCCGTACGGCTTTCGCCGCTCGCCTCCGTGGCGGGGGCGCGCAGCGGGGTCTGGATGACCGCGCGCTCGTAGTCGCGGACGAGCAGGCAGACCGTGGAGGGCTCGCCTTGGGTGTCGCGTACCCGCAGGTGGGTGGCGTACACGGGGATGACCCGGCCGTCGGCGCCGTGGATGCCGTAACTGCCTTCCCAGCGGGAGAGTTGGAGCGCCTCGTCGAAGCCTGTGCCGATGCCGGGGGTGTGCGGCCAGGCGGCGATGTCGGCGAGGGGCTTGCCGACGACGTTCTTCGCGGCGTGACCGAAGACACTCTCCGCGTCCTCGTTCCAGTTGGCGACGGTGCCCTCGCCGTCGATCTGGACGACGGCGACGCGGACGCGTTCGTCGGCGACGGGCAGCAGATCGGTGGGGAGGACAGGGCCCGAGGAGCGGGTGCCCACCTGACGCTGGGGAAGTTCGAGCTGGAACCACACCTGTTTGAACGTCGGTGTGTACTCGACGCCCCAGCGGGACGCGAGGGCCGCGCAGAGCAGCAGCCCCCGGCCGTTCTCCTGGTCCGGAGAGGCGTAGGCGTGGGCCGTCGCCTGGATCGGGACCTCGCGCTCCGGATAGCGGTCCGCGACCTCGATGCGGACGCCGTCCTGCATCCGGAGGCAGAGCACGTCGGCGGAGGTGCCGGCGTGGATCACCGCGTTGGTGACGAGTTCGCTGGTGAGGACGGTGGCGTCATCGACGACATCGGAGTATCCCCACCCCTGGAGCGTGTCACGGACAAAGGCGCGGGCCGTCGCCACGGACCGCCCTACCGGTTCGAACGTGGCGGCCGCACGCGCGGTGATCACAGCACTCCCCATTGGTGTTTCGTCGCTCCCCCGAGTTCTGTGCCCGTTTCTCGCGGCTTCGATTCGCTTGCCAGGCTAGACGGTCGCCCTGGGTCACGTGCTACAGAGTCCCGACTCGGTGCGGTTCGGTACCGTCCGCGGGCGTGTGCGCGGGCTGTGCGGGGTGGGTGAGGATGTGGGCCGTCCCGTCGGCTCGGCGGCCGGACGAGGGGCACGCTGTGCCCTTGTAGGCTTCAACGATTTGACGCTTGCGTGGTCACGCCCCAACTGTTGGTGGTGGCAGTGAGCCGCAGTGAAACACTGGGCAGGCTTGCGGAGAAGGCTCGGGCAGTACGGCAACCCCTGCGGGAGGGACACGGTGGAGTCTGGCACGGCGGCGCGTGGCACGAGTGCGCGCGCGAAAGGCGGACGGTCCCGGAGCAACGGGACCATCGAGGTGGACCCGGCGGAGCTGAACAGACTGCTGACGGCCCTGGTGTCGATGCGGGACGGGAACTTCCGGAAGCGCCTGACCGTCTCCGGCGACGATGTGATGGCGGAGATCGCCGCCGTCTTCAACGAGGTCGCGGACCGCAATCTGCACCTGACCGGAGAGCTGGCCCGCGTACGACGGGTGGTCGGGCGCGAGGGGAAGCTGACCGAGCGGCTGGAGACCGGCACCTGCGAGGGCTCGTGGGCCGCCGCGATCGACGCGTCGAACGCGCTGGTGGACGATCTGGCGCGGCCGGTCTCCGAGGTGGGGCGGGTGCTCGCGGCGGTCGCCGAGGGCGATCTGGAACAGCGTATGGAGCTGCGTTCGCCGTCGTCGGACGGGCCGGAGCGCCCGTTGCGGGGCGAGTTCCTGAAGGTGGCCCGTACGGTCAACAACCTGGTCGACCAGTTGTCGGCGTTCACCGACGAGGTGACCCGGGTGGCGCTGGAGGTCGGTACCGAGGGCAAGCTCGGGGGCCAGGCCAAGGTGCGCGGTATGTCCGGATCGTGGAAGGACCTCACGGACTCGGTCAACACGATGGCGTACCGGCTCACCGCCCAGGTACGTGATATCGCTCTCGTCACGACGGCGGTCGCCAAGGGCGATCTGTCGCGCAAGGTCACGGTCCATGTGGCCGGCGAGATGCTGCAGCTGAAGAACACCGTCAACACCATGGTGGATCAGCTGTCGTCCTTCTCCTCCGAGGTCACGCGCGTGGCCCGGGAAGTGGGCACCGAGGGCGAGCTGGGCGGTCAGGCGACCGTGCCGGGCGTCGCCGGGGTGTGGAAGGACCTCACCGATTCGGTGAACACGATGGCCGGGAACCTGACCAGTCAGGTGCGCGGCATCGCGGAGGTGACGGCGGCGGTCGCCAGTGGTGACCTGTCGCAGAAGGTCACGGTGAGCGCGCGCGGCGAGATGGCGCAGCTCGCCGAGACGATCAACCAGATGACGGAGACGCTCCGTACCTTCGCGGACGAGGTCACCCGCGTCGCCAGCGAGGTGGGCGCGGAGGGGCTGCTCGGTGGCCAGGCACAGGTGCCGGGGGCCGCGGGGACGTGGAAGGACCTGACGGACTCGGTCAATACGGCGTTCCGGAATCTGACCGGTCAGGTGCGGGACATCGCGCAGGTGACGACTGCGGTCGCGAACGGTGATCTGTCGCAGAAGGTCACGGTCGATGTCGCGGGCGAGATGCTGGAGCTGAAGAACACCGTCAACACGATGGTGGACCAGCTTCAGTCGTTCGGGTCCGAGGTCACGCGGGTGGCCAGGGAGGTCGGTGTCGAGGGCCGGCTGGGCGGTCAGGCGGAGGTGCCGGGGGCGGCCGGGACGTGGAAGGACCTGACGGACTCGGTCAATACGGCGTTCCGGAATCTGACCGGTCAGGTGCGGGACATCGCGCAGGTGACGACGGCGGTCGCCAATGGTGATCTGTCGCAGAAGGTCACCGTGGACGTCGCGGGCGAGATGCTGGAGCTGAAGAACACCGTCAACACGATGGTGTCGCAGCTGTCCTCGTTCGCCGACCAGGTGACGGTCATGGCGCGGGACGTGGGTACGGAGGGGCGGCTCGGCGGCCAGGCGCGGGTGGACGGCGTCAGCGGTACGTGGAAGGAGCTGACCGACTCCGTCAACTTCATGGCCGGCAACTTGACCTCGCAGGTCCGCCAGATCGCGCAGGTGACGACGGCGGTGGCGCGGGGTGACCTGTCGCAGAAGATCGACGTGGACGCGCGCGGCGAGATCCTGGAGCTCAAGAACACGATCAACACCATGGTCGACCAGCTCTCGGCCTTCGCCGAGCAGGTGACCAGGGTCGCCCGCGAGGTCGGTACGGACGGGCGGCTGGGCGGTCAGGCGCAGGTGCCCGGGGTGGCCGGCGTCTGGCGTGATCTGACCGACTCGGTGAACGGCATGGCGGGGAACCTCACCGCCCAGGTCCGCAACATCGCGGGGGTCGCCACGGCGGTGGCCCGGGGCGATCTGTCGCAGAAGATCGACGTGGACGCGCGCGGTGAGCTGCTGGAGCTGAAGAGCACCCTCAACACGATGGTGGACCAGCTGTCCGACTTCGCCGAGCAGGTGACGCGGGTGGCCCGCGAGGTGGGCACCGAGGGCATCCTCGGCGGCCAGGCCGAGGTGCAGGGCGTCTCGGGCACCTGGAAGGACCTCACGCAGTCCGTCAACTTCATGGCGAACAACCTCACTTCCCAGGTCCGCAATATCGCCGAGGTGACGACGGCGGTCGCCATGGGGGATCTGTCCAAGAAGATCACAGTCGACGCCCGGGGGGAGTTCCTCGATCTGGTGACGACCGTCAACACGATGGTCGATCAGCTGTCCAACTTCGCCGACGAGGTGACGCGCGTCGCCCGTGAGGTGGGTACGGAGGGCATTCTCGGCGGCCAGGCGAGGGTCCGGGGCGTCACCGGGATCTGGAAGGACCTCAGCGACAACGTCAACACCATGGCCAACAACCTGACGAGCCAGGTGCGCAACATCTCCCGTGTCTCGTCCGCCGTCGCCCACGGTGACCTGACCAAGAAGGTGACGGTGGAGGCGCGCGGCGAGATCGCGGAGCTGGCCGACACCGTCAACACGATGGTGACGACGCTGTCGTCCTTCGCGGACGAGGTCACCCGTGTCGCGCGCGAGGTGGGCACGGAGGGCGAACTGGGCGGCCAGGCCAGGGTGCCCGGCATCTCCGGTACGTGGAAGGACCTCACCGAGTCGGTGAACTCGATGGCGTCGAATCTGACCGGTCAGGTGCGCCAGATCGCCACGGTCACCACGGCCATCGCCAAGGGCGATCTCACCAAGAAGATCGACATCGATGCCCGGGGCGAGATCCTGGAGCTGAAGAACACGATCAACACGATGGTCGACCAGCTCTCCTCCTTCGCCGACCAGGTCACCAGGGTGGCCCGCGAGGTGGGTACGGACGGGCAGCTCGGCGGTCAGGCGCGGGTGCGGGACGTCGACGGCACGTGGCGGGATCTCACCGAGTCGGTGAATGAGATGGCCGGGAACCTGACCCGTCAGGTACGCGCGATCGCGGCCGTTGCCACGGCCGTGACCCGGGGCGATCTGAACCTCAAGATCGATGTCGACGCGGCGGGCGAGATCCAGGTCCTCCAGGACAACATCAATACGATGATCGCCAATCTCCGGGACACCACCCTCGCCAACGAGGAGCAGGACTGGCTGAAGGGCAACCTCGCCCGGATCTCCGGTCTGATGCAGGGCCGGCGCGATCTGGAGGACGTGGCGTCGCTCATCATGAGCGAGCTGACCCCGGTGGTCTCCGCGCAGCACGGCGCGTTCTTCCTGGCGATGCAGACCGGCACGGTGCCCCAGGTCGGCACGGACGTGGGCCGGGACGGTTCGTACGAGCTGTGCATGCGCGGCAGTTACGGCTACTCGGCGGGCTCGATGCCGACGTCCTTCCGGCCCGGTGAGACGCTGATCGGCACGGCGGCCGAGGAGAAGCGCACCATCCAGGTCAATGTGCCGCCGGGGTACCTGAAGATCTCGTCCGGGCTCGGGGAGGCGTCGCCGGCGCATGTGATCGTGCTTCCGGTGCTCTTCGAGGGGAAGGTTCTCGGGGTGATCGAGCTGGCGTCGTTCCAGCCGTTCACGCAGATCCAGCGGGACTTCCTCAACCAGATCGCCGAGATGATCGCGACGAGCGTCAACACCATCAGCGTCAACTCGAAGACCGAGGTGCTGCTGAAGCAGTCGCAGGAGCTGACCGAGCAGCTGCGGGAGCGGTCGGCGGAGCTGGAGAACCGGCAGAAGGCCCTTCAGGAGTCCAACGCGGAGCTGGAGGAGAAGGCCGAGCTGCTGGCCCGGCAGAACCGCGACATCGAGGTGAAGAACACCGAGATCGAGGAGGCCAGGCAGGTGCTGGAGGAGCGGGCCGAACAGCTCGCCGTCTCCATGCGCTACAAGTCCGAGTTCCTGGCGAACATGTCGCACGAGCTGCGCACCCCGCTCAACTCGCTGCTCATCCTGGCGAAGCTGCTCGCGGACAACGCGGAGTCGAACCTCTCCCCGAAGCAGGTCGAGTTCGCCGAGACGATCCACGGCGCCGGGTCCGACCTGCTCCAGCTGATCAACGACATCCTCGATCTGTCGAAGGTCGAGGCGGGCAAGATGGACGTGAGCCCGACCCGTATCGCGCTGGTCCAGCTCGTCGACTACGTGGAGGCCACGTTCCGGCCGCTCACTGCGGAGAAGGGGCTCGACTTCTCCGTACGGGTGTCGCCGGAGCTGCCCGCGACCCTGCACACGGACGAGCAGCGGCTGCTGCAGGTGCTGCGCAATCTGCTGTCCAACGCGGTCAAGTTCACCGACGGCGGCGCGGTGGAGCTGGTGATCAGGCCGGCCGCCGCCGATGTGCCCGACGCCATCAGGGAGCAGTTGCTGGAGGCGGGGTCGCTGCGGGACGCGGACGGCGATCTGATCGCGTTCTCGGTGACGGACACGGGGATCGGGATCGCGGCGAGCAAGATGCGGGTGATCTTCGAGGCGTTCAAGCAGGCGGACGGCACGACCAGCCGCAAGTACGGCGGCACCGGGCTCGGGCTCTCCATCAGCCGGGAGATCGCGCGGCTGCTCGGCGGTGAGATCCACGCGGCGAGCGAGCCGGGACGCGGTTCGACGTTCACGCTGTATCTGCCGCTCCACCCGAGCGAACTGCCGCCGCAGGGCTACCGGCAGCTGACTCCCGCGGGCATGCGGGCCCAGGTGCGGCCGGCGGACGAGACGGCGGCGGAGCCGGCCGGGCAGGTGCGGGGCGAGGTGTCGGCACCCGCGGAGCTGCCGGGGCCCGCGGCGCTGTTCAGGCGCCGCCGCAAGGCGCCGGGAGCAGGGCTGGGGGAGCGGGGCCCGGCAGCGTCAGGCCAGGGCTCCCAGGCGCCGGAGGGGGCTTCGGAGCGTCAGGAGGCTTACGGGGAGCTCCCGCAGGAGGTGTACCGGGAGAGCCGTACGTTCGCCTTCAACGGCGAGAAGGTGCTGATCGTCGACGACGACATCCGTAACGTCTTCGCGCTCACCAGCGTGCTGGAACAGTACGGGCTTTCGGTGCTGTACGCGGAGAACGGCCGTGAGGGCATCGAAGTCCTTGAGCAGAACGACCATGTGACGGTCGTTCTGATGGACATCATGATGCCGGAGATGGATGGATACGCGACGACGACGGCGATCCGCAGGATGCCTCAGTTCGCCGGACTGCCCATCATCGCGCTCACCGCCAAGGCGATGAAGGGCGACCGGGAGAAGGCCCTGGACGCCGGTGCCTCCGACTATGTGACGAAGCCGGTCGACCCTGATCATCTGCTGTCGGTGATGGAGCGGTGGATGCATGGAGAGTGACCGGTCCGTACCCAAGTCCGGTCGGGAATCGGCCCGGGGAGCCGACTGAGGGGTCCGCGGGCGTGTGAGCCGGTGCGATGCGGGGAACCTTCTGGGCTTCCGCTGCGTTTCCGATTCGAGCACAGTGACATCACAGTGACAGGGTGTGGCGACGGGCGGGGTGCGGCTACCATGACCGGCACAAGGACGGACGGCGTAAGGGAGTCGTTCCCTGGGGCGGCGCCCGGCGTATCGCCGGGTCACGTGAGCAGGGGGCGTCCCACGCCGGGGCGAGGAGGGCGGGTGGCCATGGTGCAGAAGGCCAAGATCCTCCTGGTGGATGACCGGCCGGAGAATCTGCTGGCGCTGGAGGCCATTCTCTCCGCGCTCGATCAGACACTGGTGCGGGCATCGTCAGGGGAGGAAGCGCTCAAAGCGCTGCTGACGGACGACTTCGCGGTCATTCTGCTGGATGTCCAGATGCCGGGGATGGACGGGTTCGAGACCGCCGCGCACATCAAGCGGCGGGAGCGCACGCGCGACATCCCGATTATTTTTCTCACGGCCATCAACCATGGCCCGCACCACACGTTCCGGGGGTACGCGGCGGGCGCGGTGGACTACATCTCCAAACCGTTCGATCCCTGGGTGCTGCGCGCCAAGGTGTCGGTCTTCGTCGAGCTGTACATGAAGAACTGCACGCTCAAGGAGCAGGCCGAGCTGCTCAGACTCCAGCTGGCGGGGGCGGGCGAGGCGCGGGAGCCGGCCGGTCTGCTGGCCGAACTGTCCGCGCGGCTGGCGGCGGTTGAGGAGCAGGCGGAAGCGCTCTCCAAGCAGTTGGACGACGACGCGGCGGATGCCTCGGCCGTGGCGACCGCCGCCCATCTGGAGCGCAAACTCACCGGACTGCGCCGGGCACTGGACGCGCTGGAGCCGGGGACGGGTGGCGGCACGCCGCCGCTCCCTTCGTAGTCCGGCTCCGCCGATCGCTCCGGCGTGAAGCCGCGTCAGTTTCCCGCCGAGTTGCGGGCGACACGGACGGGTGAAGCAGTGGGCACACGTGTCCGGGGCCGTTCACACCGGTAACCTCACCACCATGGCCTCACGTACGTCCGGCAATGGTTCCCAGGGCACGGCGGGCACCGCAAAGCCGCGGGCCGGCCGTACGAGCGGCGCCGCGAAGGCGGCGCCCGCCAAGAAGACGGCGGCGAAGAAGACGGCACCCGCGAAGAAGGCCCCGGCCAGGAAGGCACCGGCGAAGAAGGCCGCCGCCCGGCCGGTGCCCAAGCCCGCACCGTCCCCCACAGAGGGTGTGTACCGGGTGGTACGCGCGGTGTGGCTCGGAGCGGCGCACGGCGTGGGGGCGGTGTTCCGCGGCATAGGGCGGGGCGCGAAGGGGCTCGACCCGGCACACCGCAAGGACGGCTTGGCTCTTCTGCTGCTCGGCCTCGCGCTCGTCGTCGCGGCCGGTACCTGGTCGAGCCTGAAGGGCCCGGTCGGCGATCTGGTCGAGATGCTCGTCACCGGCGCCTTCGGCCGGCTCGATCTGCTGGTGCCGATACTGCTGGGCGCCGTCGCCGTGCGGCTGATCCTCTACCCGCAGAGGCCCGACGCCAACGGCCGGATCGTCATCGGTCTCTCCGCGCTGGTCGTCGGAGTGCTGGGGCTGGTCCACATCGCCTGCGGCTCCCCGGGCCGGAGCGAGGGCGCCGAGGCCCTGCAGGACGCGGGCGGTCTGATCGGCTGGGCCGCCGCCACGCCGCTGATTCTCACCACGGGCGAGGTGCTCGCCGTACCGCTACTCCTGCTGCTGACCGTCTTCGGGCTGCTCGTCGTGACTGCGACGCCGGTCAACGCCATCCCGCGGCGGCTGCGGCAGCTCGGAGTCAGGCTGGGCATCGTCGAATCCCCCTACGGGCGGGGACATTTCCACGATGACCGGTACGACGATCAGGCGGACCAGTACGACGATCAGTACGACAAGGGCAACGACGACGAGCGCTACGACCAGCAGTGGCGCGAGGCGCTGCCGGCTGCCGCGCGCCGGCCGTCCGCGCGCCGCGTCGCGCCGCCGGAGGAGTACGACGCCGACCGGGCCGAGGCCGCGGCGCTCGCCAAGCGGCGCAGGCCACGCCGTCCCTCCGTACAGCCGTCGATGGAGCGGTCCATGGACGCCGTGGATGTGGCGGCGGCCGCGGCTGCGGCGCTGGACGGTGCCGTGCTCAACGGGATGCCGCCCTCGCCGATCGTCGCGGACCTCACCCAGGGCCTATCCACGGACCGTACGCGCAAGCCGGGAGAGGGGACGGGGGAGCAGCGGCCGGAACGGTCCCGGGAGGCGAACGAGAGCGCCGTGGAGCACTCCGCGCCCGTACCCACGGCGCGCGAGGCGCCGCCGCGGCCCGCGGGCGTACGCCCCGGGGTGTACGCGCCGGTCGCGGATCTGACGAAGCCCACTCCCACGGTGGACAAGCCGCTGCCGGCGCGGGCCGAACAGCTCCGGCTCAGCGGTGACATCACCTACTCGCTCCCCTCGCTGGACCTGCTGGAGCGCGGCGGTCCCGGCAAGACGCGCAGCGCCGCCAACGACGCCGTGGTCGCCTCGCTCAGCAATGTCTTCCAGGAGTTCAAGGTCGACGCCGCGGTCACGGGCTTCACCCGGGGGCCGACGGTGACGCGGTACGAGGTGGAGCTGGGCCCGGCCGTGAAGGTCGAGCGGATCACCGCGCTCACCAAGAACATCGCGTACGCCGTCGCCAGTCCCGACGTACGGATCATCTCCCCGATCCCCGGCAAGTCCGCGGTCGGGATCGAGATCCCCAACACCGACCGCGAAATGGTCAACCTCGGCGATGTGCTGCGGCTCGCCGCCGCCGCCGAGGACGACCATCCGATGCTCGTCGCGCTCGGCAAGGACGTCGAGGGCGGCTACGAGATGGCCAATCTGGCGAAGATGCCGCACCTGCTGGTCGCGGGGGCGACCGGCTCGGGCAAGTCGTCGTGCATCAACTGCCTGATCACCTCGGTGATGGTCCGGGCGACGCCGGACGACGTCCGGATGGTCCTCGTGGACCCCAAGCGGGTCGAGCTGACCGCGTACGAGGGCATCCCGCACCTGATCACGCCGATCATCACCAATCCCAAGCGGGCCGCCGAGGCGCTCCAGTGGGTCGTCCGCGAGATGGACCTGCGCTACGACGACCTGGCCGCGTACGGCTTCCGGCACATCGACGACTTCAACAAGGCGGTGCGGGCCGGCAAGGTCAAGGTGCCGGAGGGCAGCGAGCGCGAGCTGTCGCCGTATCCGTATCTGCTGGTCATCGTGGACGAGCTGGCGGACCTGATGATGGTCGCGCCGCGCGACGTCGAGGACGCCATCGTCCGTATCACCCAGTTGGCCCGCGCCGCCGGTATCCATCTGGTGCTCGCCACCCAGCGCCCCTCGGTCGATGTCGTCACCGGTCTGATCAAGGCGAACGTGCCCTCGCGGCTGGCGTTCGCCACCTCCTCGCTGGCGGACAGCCGGGTCATCCTCGACCAGCCGGGCGCGGAGAAGCTGATCGGCAAGGGCGACGGTCTCTTCCTGCCGATGGGGGCGAACAAGCCGACCCGTATGCAGGGCGCGTTTGTCACCGAGGACGAGATCGCGGCGGTCGTCCAGCACTGCAAGGATCAGATGGCGCCCGTCTTCCGGGACGACGTCGTGGTCGGCACGGCGAAGAAGAAGGAGATCGACGAGGACATCGGCGACGATCTCGATCTGCTCTGCCAGGCCGTCGAACTGGTGGTGTCGACGCAGTTCGGTTCGACGTCCATGCTCCAGCGGAAGTTGCGGGTCGGGTTCGCGAAGGCCGGCCGGCTGATGGACCTGATGGAGTCGAGGAACATCGTCGGGCCGAGCGAGGGCTCCAAGGCGCGCGACGTCCTGGTGAAGGCGGACGAGCTGGACGGGGTGCTCGCCATCATCCGCGGTGAGTCGCCCGCCTAGGTTTCCGGTCGGCGCGGACGCTCCGGGACGGGGGCGCGACGCGCCGGGGGTGGGCCCCGGAGGGGGGAATCTCCGGGGTATTCGGAGGAACCCGTAGGGCAACCGTTTCCCTTGGCCGGACGTCAAGTTGGGGAAAGAGGGAAGATGGTGTTCCTACCCCGCGCCATTCGGCCATTCCGATGGCGTACAAAGTGCATCCGCCCGGTTGCCCCACCCTTTCGTACCACCCATAGACTGAACGTCCAGCAGGTGGCTACACGCTCGAAAGGCGCCCCCGTGTCCATCGGCAACTCTCCCGACGGCAAGTCCTCAGACGGCCACGCTACCGAAGATCACATTCCCGGCGGTGACTCCGCCGAGGTCACACCCCCCGAAGACGAACGGCTCCCGATCGGCCGGGCGCTTCAGCGCGCGCGTATCGCCGCGCATCTGACCGTCGACGAGATCAGCGGCTCCACCCGGGTGCGCATCCCCATCGTGCACGCGATCGAACAGGACGACTTCTCGCGCTCCGGCGGGGACGTCTACGCCCGCGGGCACATCCGTATGCTCGCCCGCGCGGTCGGGCTCGATCCCGAGCCCCTCATCGAGCAGTTCGACGCCGAGCGCGGGGGGCGTCCCGCGCCGACGCCCGCGGCGCCGATGTTCGAGGCGGAACGGATCCGGCCGGAGCGGCGCCGGCCCAACTGGACCGCCGCCATGGTGGCCGCGATCGTCGCCGTGGTCGGCTTCGTCGGCTTCACCGCGTTCAGCGGCGGGGACGCCGGGTCCAAGAACAAGCAGGTCGCCGAGGGCCCCAAGCCCGACAGGACCCGTACAGAACCGAGCCCCTCCAAGGCGGCAAACCCCAAGCCGGAGCCGTCGGACAGCGCCATCGCCGCGGCCCCGCGCGACAAGGTCACGGTGAAACTGTCGGCCATAGACGACAAGAGCTGGATCTCCGCGAAGGCGCACAACGGCAAACTGCTGTTCGACGGACTTCTCCTCAAGGGCGATTCGAAGACCTTCCAGGACGACGAACAGATCGATCTGATCCTCGGGAACGCCGGTGCGATCGAGCTGTATGTGAACGGCAAGAAGGTCGAGGACGAGTTCCAGTCCGGCCAGGTCGAGCGGCTCTCGTACACGCAGGGCGATCCCGAGGCAGGCTGAGCAACCCTGCACGGTAAGGGCGGGGCCAGGACAAAGTAGTCTTGAGCCCATGCCCGAACGCCGTACCGTCGCCCTTGTCACTCTTGGCTGCGCCCGTAACGAGGTGGACTCGGAGGAGCTTGCAGGCCGCTTGGCAGCGGACGGCTGGGAGCTCGTCCAGGACGCCTCGGGGGCGGATGTCGCCGTCGTCAACACCTGCGGATTCGTCGAAGCCGCGAAGAAGGACTCCGTCGACGCCCTGCTGGAAGCCAACGATCTGAAGGATCAAGGCAGAACGCAGGCCGTCGTCGCCGTCGGCTGCATGGCCGAGCGCTACGGCAAGGAGCTGGCCGAGGCGCTGCCCGAGGCGGACGGGGTGCTCGGCTTCGACGACTACGCCGATATCTCCGACCGGCTCCAGACCATCCTGAACGGCGGCATCCACGCCTCGCACACCCCGCGCGACCGGCGCAAGCTGCTGCCGCTCAGCCCGGTCGAGCGGCAGGGCGCCGATGTGGCGCTGCCCGGTCACGCGCAGACCGCCGACGAGGTGGCCCCCGCCCCCGCGGACCTGCCGGACGGGATCGCACCGGCCTCCGGGCCGCGCGCGCCCCTGCGGCGGCGGCTCGACACCAGCCCCGTCGCCTCCGTGAAGCTGGCCTCCGGCTGCGACCGGCGCTGCTCGTTCTGCGCCATCCCCTCCTTCCGCGGCTCCTTCATCTCCCGGCGCCCCTCCGACGTGCTCGGCGAGACGCGCTGGCTGGCCGAGCAGGGCGTCAAGGAGGTCATGCTCGTCTCCGAGAACAACACGTCGTACGGCAAGGACCTCGGCGACATCCGGCTCCTGGAGACCCTGCTGCCCGAGCTGGCGGCCGTCGACGGGATCGAGCGGATCCGGGTCAGTTACCTCCAGCCCGCCGAGATGCGGCCCGGGCTGATCGACGTGCTGACCTCGACGCCCAAGATCGCGCCGTACTTCGATCTGTCCTTCCAGCACTCGGCCCCCGGTGTCCTGCGCGCGATGCGGCGCTTCGGGGACACCGACCGCTTCCTGGAGCTGCTGGAGACCATCCGGGGCAAGGCCCCGCAGGCCGGGGTGCGCTCCAACTTCATCGTCGGCTTCCCCGGCGAGACCGAGGCGGACTTCGCCGAGCTGGAACGCTTCCTCACCGGCGCGCGGCTCGATGCCATCGGGGTCTTCGGCTACTCGGACGAGGACGGTACGGAGGCCGCGACGTACGACGGCAAGCTGGACGCGGACGTCGTCTCCGAGCGGCTGGCGCATCTGTCGCGGCTGGCCGAGGAGCTGACGGCGCAGCGGGCCGAGGAACGGCTCGGCGAGAGCCTTGAGGTGCTGGTCGAGTCCGTCGAGCCGGAGGGCGCCGACGGCGAGGCGGCGGTGGGCCGGGCCGCGCACCAGGCGCCCGAGACCGACGGCCAGGTGATCTTCACCTCGCGCGAGGGACTGCGTCCCGGACTTATGGTCGGGGCGAAGGTGATCGGCACCGAGGGTGTGGACCTGGTGGCCGAGTGCTACGAGCTTCCGGGGGACGTCTCCCGGACCCCGGGCGAGGAGGCGGCCAGATGACCGGAGTCCCGGCGTCCGCGGCGGGCGGCACCGGTGCGACGCCGGTGACGGGTGGTACCGGAGGTACGTCCGGGCCCGGCGGGAAACCGGGGAGCGGTACCGGCGCCGGCGCTGGTGCCGCCGGCGGTGGTGGTACCGGCAGCGGTGGCAAGCTGGGAGCGGCCGTGGTCAATCAGGCCAGTCTGTGGAACATCGCCAATATCCTCACCATGGTGCGGCTTGTGCTCGTGCCCGGGTTCGTGCTGCTGCTGCTCCAGGACGGCGGTTACGACCCGGTCTGGCGCGCCTGGGCCTGGGCCGCGTTCGCCGTCGCCATGATCACGGACGTCTTCGACGGCCATCTGGCCCGTACGTACAACCTGGTCACCGACTTCGGCAAGATCGCCGACCCGATCGCGGACAAGGCGATCATGGGCGCGGCGCTGATCTGTCTCTCCGCGCTCGGCGATCTGCCGTGGTGGGTGACGGGGGTCATCCTTTTCCGTGAACTCGGCATCACACTGATGCGGTTCTGGGTGATCAGACACGGTGTCATCCCGGCCAGCCGCGGCGGCAAGATGAAGACGCTGGCCCAGGGGGTCGCCGTGGGGATGTATGTCCTCGCGCTGACCGGGCCGCTGGCGACGCTGCGGTTCTGGGTGATGGCGGTGGCCGTGGTGCTGACGGTCGCCACGGGGCTGGACTATGTGCGCCAGGCGGTCGTGCTGCGGCGCCAGGGCCTCGCGGCGGAGCGTGCCGAGGCGGAGTCCGGGCGGTGAGCGGGGCGTCCGCCGCGGCGGTGCTGGAGATCCTGGTGGCGCGGGGCGGGACGCTGGCCGTCGCGGAGTCCCTGACCGGCGGGCTGGTCGCCGCGGAGCTGACGTCCGTACCGGGCGCCTCCCGGGCCTTCCGCGGGTCCGTCACCGCGTACGCGACGGAGCTCAAGCGGGACGTCCTGGGCGTCGACGGGACCCTTCTGGACGAGCGCGGTGCGGTGGATCCCGAGGTCGCGCGGCAGATGGCGGCCGGCGTGCGCCGGACGCTCGGGGCCTCCTGGGGTGCGGCGACCACGGGGGTGGCGGGCCCCGATCCGCAGGACGGGCAGCCGGTCGGCACCGTGTACGTGGCGGTCGTCGGGCCGGAAGGTGCGGGGAAAGTCGCCGCGCTGCGGTTGAACGGCGACCGGGCGGACATCCGTAAAGAGAGTGTACGGAGCGTGCTCGGGCTACTCCTCAGCGAACTGTCCGGGAACGGGCGGTCACAGGATACGGAACAGAACGGGGGGAATTGATGTTTGCAGCCCTGAGTGAACACGACATCGCTCCCCGCACGGCCGCAGCGCAAGGCGGTACGGTGGGGCGTGAAGGATGCGGCTACGCGGTCCGAGGAGGGAGCCACCGATGATTCTGCTCCGTCGCCTGCTGGGTGACGTGCTGCGTCGGCAGCGCCAGCGCCAGGGCCGTACTCTGCGCGAAGTCTCCTCGTCCGCCCGAGTCTCGCTCGGCTATCTCTCCGAGGTGGAGCGGGGGCAGAAGGAGGCTTCCTCCGAGCTGCTCTCCGCGATCTGCGACGCGCTTGACGTACGGATGTCCGAGCTCATGCGTGAAGTGAGCGACGAACTGTCGTTGGCGGAGCTGGCCGCGTCGGCGGCGGCGAACGAGCCGCTGTCTGCGCCAGTACGCCCCATGCTCAACTCTGTCTCTGTGACGTCGGTGGCCGGAGTGCCGACGGAGCGGGTGACCATCAAGGCGCCCGCCGAGGCGGTGGACGTCGTCGCCGCCTGACGGCGACCAGGACGATCAGAGGCCCCGGCCCGGTATTCGTACCGGCCGGGGCTTTGTCGTTCCCGGGGAGACCGTTTTATGCCATTTGTGCCATGGTGGGAGCAGAGGCTGGACGCCAGCACGGAAACGTCATCGGTACGGAAGCGGAGGATCCTGCATGTCTGTCGTGAGGAGTTCCCTGTCCGAGGAGAATCTGAAGCTGGTCGGCGAGGCGCTCCAGGGCGCGCTGGTCGATCTGGTGGATCTCTCACTGGTCGCCAAACAGGTGCACTGGAACATCGTCGGGCCGCGCTTCCGCTCCGTACATCTCCAGTTGGACGAGGTCGTGGCCACGGCGCGACAGCATTCGGACACGGTCGCGGAGCGGGCGTCGGCGATCGGGGTGACGCCGGACGGGCGGGCCGCCACGGTGGCGGGAACGAGCGCCATCGGGGCCGTGCCCAACGGATGGATCAAGGACACGGACGCCGTGCGGCTGCTGGTGGACGCGCTGGGCGCGGTGTCGGTGCGGATGCGGGAGCGCATCGAGGTCACGGACGCACCGGATCCGGTGACGCAGGACGTACTCATCCAGGTGGCCGCCGACCTGGAGAAGCACGCGTGGATGTTCCAGGCGGAGAGCGCGTAGCAGAGTGCCGGGGGCGCGTGGGCGCGCTGGGTGCGATGGCGCGGGCCGGGGCGCCCGGCCGGGGCGCGGGCGGACCGTACGCGGGGTAGCGCGCGTCCGCACACGCCGGAGCGTGCATCCGATGCGCCCTCGCGGCGGGTGATCGAGCGGTACTAGCGTCGGTCGCAGGAGGCAGCCGAGGAGGCAGCCATGGAACGGCGATGGGCGCTTCTGCCGGCGGCCGCACTCGGTGGGGTGTGGTGGTGGGCGGTGCTGCGGCTCGCGCTGGCGCCCGAGCACGCCGGACTGGTGGAGGGCGCGGTGGCGGCGGGTGGCTGGGGGCTGAGCCTGTTGCCCGTCCATGTCGCCGCGTCACGGGGCCGGAATCCGGAGCGGGTTGCGGGACGAGGGTCGGAGCGGGCGCCGGAGCGGGTGCCCGGCCGGGCGGTGGGCCGGGAGGCGCCGCCGACGAGCCGTCAGCAGGTGGGTCCTGACTGGCAGGAGGGACACCAGTAGGTGGGGCGCCCTTCCTGGCCGGCCGTACGGACCAGGGCGCCGCAGCGCGGGCAGGGCCGGCCGGCGCGACCGTACACGGAGAGCCGCCGGGCGGCGCCGGGCCGGTCCCGGTTGGCCTCCAGAAGCCTCTTCGCCGCCGTCACCAGGCGTTCGGGAGACGGGAGCTGACCGATCGGGAGCCACGGGGTCGCCCGGACGGCGAAGCAGCTCTCCGACTTGAAGATGTTGCCGATGCCGGCGAGGTTGCGCTGATCGAGCAGGGCCTGTCCGAGCGGCCGGGCCGGATCGGCCAGCAGGTTGCGCAGGGCGGTGGCCGGGTCCCAGTCGGGGCCCAGCAGATCGGGGCCGAGATGGCCCACCACCCGCTCCTCGTCGCCGGTGCGCAGCAGTTCGAGGACGGGGAGACGGTAGCCGATCGCGGTGCGCTCGGCTGTGGCGAGGAGGGCCCGGATCTGGTGCGCCGGGCCGCCGCGCGGGCGCTCGCCCCGCGCGTACACCTTCCAGGCGCCGTCCATGCGCAGATGTGAGTGGAGGGTGAGACCGCCCTCCAGGCGGGTGAGCAGATGCTTGCCGCGCGGGACGACCTCCAGCACGGTCAGGCCGGTGAGGTCGGCGGTCGCGAACCGGGGCACCCGCAGCTCCGCCCGCGTCAGCGGCTGCCCCGCGAGGGCGGCGTGCAGGCGCTGGGCGGTCTGCCGGACGGTGTCTCCTTCGGGCATGTCTTCCATGATGCGGGACGGAGGGCAATCGGGGCGAAAGGGGCTCAGGGGCGCAGCCGCAGCCCCCTGGGGGTGGCGTGGAAACCGGCCGCTTCCAGCGCGCGTCCCAGCGGGGCGGTCAGCGCGGGCAGGCCATTGGCCCGCTCCACGGTGACCGAGCCGAGGGTGCCCGCGCGCGCCGCTCCGGCCAGGGCCTCTGTCGCGGCGCGCAGCGCGGGGTCCTCCGGGTCCGTGGGCCAGGCGAGCAGCGTCCGGCCGCCGCGCTCCATGTACAGCGTCAGCTCTCCGTCGACCAGGACGACGAGTGACCCCGCCTTGCGGCCCGGTTTGTGCCCGGCGCCCGCCGGGGGCTCCGGCCAGGGGAGCGCCGCGCCGTACGCGTTGGCCGGGTCGGCGGCGGCCATGACCACGGCGTGCGGTGCGGGGCGCGATGCGGCGCGGTCGTGGGCCGTCGCGGCGGCGCGCAGCCGGTCGACCGCGCCGTCCACCGCGAACTGGGCGGCGCCCAGACCCTCGACGACATAGCCGCGACGGGCCTGCCCGCTGTCCTCGAACGCGGACAGCACCCGGTATGTCGCGGAGAAGCCGCCCGCCACGCCTTCGGCCGCGACGGCGCCCCGGGTCACCACACCGTGCCGGTCCAGGAGGGTGCGGGCCAGTGCGTGGGCGCGGTGGGTGGGGTCGGGCTCCGGTGCGGGGAGCAGCGACCAGCGGCCGCTGACGGTGGGCGGCCCCGAACGGGAGGCGGGCCGGGCCGGGGCCGCGGCCGTGCCGTACCGCCCGCGTGGCACCGCGCGCCGGGTGCGGTGGGCCGTCGAGCCCGCCGTGCGGCCGGAGCCGAGGAGGGAGCGCAGCGGGGCCAGGGTGTCGTTGGTGAGCCGGCCGGACCAGGCGAGGTCCCAGAGCGCGTCGGCGAGCTGCGGGTCCGTCGCGTCCGGGTGGGTGGTGGCGCGGATCTGGTCGGCGATCTGCCGGAAGAACAGGCCGTATCCGCCCGAGAGCGCGGTCAGTACGGATTCGTGGAGCGCGGTCGGCTCCAGGGGGCGTGCGGGGGCGAGCAGCAGGGGCGCGGCGTCGGCGAGATAGAGCGACACCCAGCCGTCCTTGCCGGGCAGGGAGCCCGCTCCGGCCCACAGCACCTCGCCCGTGGTGGTCAGCTCGTCGAGCAGGGCCGGGGTGTAGCCGGAGACACGGGACGGCAGGATCAGCTTCTCCAGCGCGGAAGCGGGGACGGGCGCTCCCTGCAACTGCTCGATCGCGCGCGCGAGTCCGTCGATGCCCCGCAGGCTGTCGCCGCTCAGATGCTGCCACTGCGGAAGGAAGGTGGCGAGCGCGGCGGGCGGTACGGGCTCCAGCTCCTGGCGCAGGGCGGCCAGGGAACGGCGGCGCAGTCGGCGCAGCACGGTGGCGTCGCACCACTCCTGGCCGATGCCGGAGGGGTGGAACTCGCCCTGGACGACCCGGCCGCTCGCGGCGAGACGCTGGAGAGCGCCGTCGGTGACCGCGGCGCCGAGGCCGAAGCGCTGGGCGGCGGCGGACGAGGTGAACGGGCCGTGGGTACGGGCATAGCGGGCGAGGAGGTCGCCCAGAGGGTCCTTGAGCGGTTCGGTGAAGGCTTCGGGCACGCCGACCGGCAGCGCTGTGCCGAGCGCGTCCCGCAGCCTGCCCGCGTCCTCGATGGCCGCCCAGTGCCCGGTCCCGCCGATGCGTACCCGGATGGCGCGGCGGGCCGCGGTGAGCTCCTCGGCCCAGGAACCGTCCGCGCCGCGCTCGGCCAGCTCCTCGTCGGTGAGCGGGCCCAGGATCCGGAGCAGATCGGCGACGCCTTCGGGGTCCTTGACGCGCCGGTCCTCGGTGCGCCACTGCAACTCGCGCTCCAGCTCCGCGAGTACCTCCGGGTCGAGCAGCTCCCGCAGCTCGGCCTGGCCCAGCAGCTCGGCCAGCAGCCGCGAGTCCAGCGACAGCGCGGCGGCCCTGCGCTCCGCGAGGGGCGAGTCCCCCTCGTACAGGAACTGGGCGACGTAGCCGAAGAGCAGGGACCGGGCGAAGGGAGAGGGCTCCGCCGTGGTGACCTCGATCAGCCGGACCCGGCGGGACTCGATGTCCCCCATCAGCTCGCTGAGTCCGGGGACGTCGAAGACGTCCTGGAGGCATTCGCGCACCGCCTCCAGCACGATGGGGAACGAGCCGAACTCGCTCGCCACCTGGAGGAGCTGGGCGGCGCGCTGGCGCTGCTGCCAGAGCGGTGTGCGCTTGCCGGGACTGCGGCGCGGCAGCAGCAGGGCCCGCGCGGCGCACTCCCGGAACCGGGAGGCGAACAGCGCGGAGCCGCCGACCTGTTCGGTGACGATGCCGCGGATGTCGCCCGCGTCGAACGCGACATCCGCGGCGCCGAGGGGCGCCTGCTCGCTGTCGAAGGCCGTGCCGGTCCGGTCCGGCTCGTCGCCGAGCAGGTCGAGCCCCATCAGATCGGCGTCCGGGAGGCGCAGCACGATGCCGTCGTCGGCGTGCATGACCTGCGCGTCCATGCCGTACCGCGCGGAGAGCCGGGCGCCGAGGGCCAGTGCCCAGGGCGCGTGGACCTGGGCCCCGAACGGGGAGTGGATCACTACCCGCCAGTCGCCCAGCTCGTCGCGGAACCGCTCGACCAGGATCGTCCTGTCGTCGGGGATGTGTCCGCAGGCCCGGCGCTGTTCGTCGAGGTAGGCGAGCAAATTACTGACGGCCAGCGCGTCCAGGCCGGCGGCCGTCAGACGCAGCCGGGCGTCCTCCTCGGTGAGGGATCCGACCTCGCGCAGGAACGCGCCCACCGCCCGGCCCAGCTCCAGTGGGCGCCCCAGCTGGTCGCCCTTCCAGAAGGGCAGCCGCCCCGGGGTGCCGGGGGCGGGGGAGACCAGGACCCGGTCGCGGGTGATGTCCTCGATCCGCCAGGACGACGTACCGAGGGTGAAGACATCGCCGACCCGGGATTCGTAGACCATCTCCTCGTCCAGCTCACCGACCCGGCCGCCGCCCTTCTTGGGGTCGGCCCCGACGAGAAAGACGCCGAAGAGGCCGCGATCGGGGATGGTGCCGCCCGAGGTGACGGCGAGGCGCTGGGCTCCCGGCCGGCCCGTGACCGTACCGGTGACGCGGTCCCACACCACCCGGGGCCGCAGCTCGGCGAAGGCGTCGGAAGGGTAGCGCCCGGCGAGCATGTCCAGCACGGCGGTGAACGCGGACTCGGGGAGCGCGGCGAACGGGGCGGCGCGGCGGACCAGGGCCAGCAGGTCATCGGCCTGCCGGCTGTCCAGCGCGACCAGTGCGACGAGCTGCTGGGCCAGCACGTCCAGTGGGTTGGCCGGCACGCGCAGCGCCTCGATGGCTCCGGTGCGCATGCGCTCGGTGACCACGGCGGCCTGGACCAGATCGCCGCGATACTTCGGGAAGACGACTCCGGTGGAGACCGCGCCCACCTGGTGGCCCGCGCGGCCGACCCGCTGGAGGCCCGAGGCGACCGAGGGCGGCGACTCGACCTGGACGACGAGATCCACCGCGCCCATGTCGATGCCCAGCTCCAGACTGGAGGTGGCCACGACGGCGGGCAGCCGGCCGGCCTTGAGGTCCTCCTCCACCTGGGCGCGCTGCTCCTTGGAGACCGAGCCGTGGTGCGCGCGGGCGAGCAGTGCGGGCGCGCCCCTGGCCGCGCCCGACTGGGCCATGAGCTGGGCGGGGGAGTGCTCCTCCGGCATCGTCTCGCCCGTCGCCCGTTCGTACGCGATCTCGTTGAGCCGGTTGCACAGACGCTCCGCCAGCCGGCGGGAGTTCGCGAAGACGATCGTGGAGCGGTGCGCCTGGACGAGATCGGCGATCCGCTCCTCCACGTGCGGCCAGATCGACGGCTTCTCCGCGCGGTCCGGGTCCGGCGCCCGGTCGGGTGCCGCCGGGGAGCCGCCCAGCTCTCCCATGTCTTCTACCGGGACGACGACGGAGAGGTCGAACTCCTTGCCGGAGGGGGGCTGGACGATCTCCACCCGGCGCTGCGGCGACAGATAGCGGGCCACCTCCTCCACCGGACGCACCGTCGCCGACAGCCCGATCCGGCGGGCCGGGCGCGGCAGCAGCTCGTCCAGCCGCTCCAGGGACAGCGCGAGATGGGCGCCGCGCTTCGTCCCCGCGACGGCGTGCACCTCGTCCAGGATCACCGTCTCGATCCCCGCGAGCGCGTCCCTGGCGGCGGACGTCAGCATCAGGAACAGCGATTCGGGTGTGGTGATCAGGATGTCGGGCGGCCGGATGGCGAGGGAACGCCGCTCGGCGGCCGGGGTGTCGCCCGAGCGGATACCCACCCGCACCTCCGGCTCGGGCAGCCCGCGCCGCGCGGACTCCTGCCGGATCCCGGTGAGAGGGCTGCGCAGATTGCGTTCCACATCGACGGCGAGTGCCTTGAGCGGCGATACGTAGAGCACCCGGCAGCGCTTCTTCGCCTCGACGGGCGGTGGCGACGAGGCGAGCCGGTCCAGGGCGGCGAGAAAGGCGGCCAGCGTCTTTCCCGATCCGGTCGGGGCGACCACCAGCACGTCGGAGCCCTCCGCGATGGCACGCCAGGCCCCCTCCTGCGCCGCCGTGGGCGCGGAGAAGGCCCCCGTGAACCAGCCTCGGGTCGCGGGGGAGAAGGAGTCGAGCGCGGAGCGTGCCATGTCCCCCATCGTGCACCCGACCACTGACAATCGCCCGGACCTGGGGAAACGGGCCGCCGGCCGTACCGGTACCGTCCGACGGGTGCCAGAACAGAGAACGTCCGCTTCGGCGGGCATGCCGGAAGACAGTCAGGGCGCGAGCGCGCCCGGAACTCCGCCCGCCCCGGGGGCCAAGCCCGACTCCGCCGTCGTACGCGACGCGCTGGGGGTCGGCATCGCCGTCGGGCTCTCCGGCTTCGCCTTCGGGGTCACCTCTGCGGGCGCCGGTCTCTCTGTGGGGCAGACCTGCGCGCTCAGCCTGCTGGTCTTCACCGGAGCCTCGCAGTTCGCGCTCGTCGGCGCGCTCGCCGCGGGCGGCAACCCGCTCACCGCCGCCGCCGGAGCGTTCTTCCTGGGCGTGCGCAACGCGTTCTACGGACTGCGCCTGTCCCAACTGCTGCGGCTGCCGGGGCCCGTGCGCCCGCTGGCCGCCCAGTGGGTGATCGACGAGACCACGGCCGTCGCCCTGGCGCAGCCCTCCCGGCGCGCCGCCCGGATCGGCTTCACGGTCACCGGGCTCACGCTCTACACGCTCTGGAACCTCACCACCCTCGCCGGGGCCCTGGGCGCGGAAGCGCTGGGCGACACCGCCGCGTGGGGCCTCGACGCGGCGGGTCCCGCGGTCTTCCTCGCCCTGCTCGCGCCCATGCTCCGTACGGCCACCGAGCGGACGGTCGCGGGCCTCGCGGTCGTCCTGGGACTCGGGTTCCTGCCGGTGCTGCCCGCCGGGGTACCGGTGCTCGTCGCGGCTCTGGCCGCGCCCGCCGTCCTCTGGTGCGAAGGCCGGCGGCGCGCGACGAGCGGGAAGGGAGTGGACCGTTGACCATCTGGATCGCCATCGGCGCGACCGCGGTCGGCTGCTATCTCGTCAAGCTGCTGGGGCTGCTCGTACCCGCCGCGGCACTGGAGCGCCCGCTCGTCCAGCGGCTGTCGGCGCTGCTGCCCGTCGCGCTGCTCGCCGCGCTGACCGCGCAGCAGACCTTCAGCGACCAGGGCGCGCTGGTGCTGGACGCCCGGGGGGCCGGGCTCGCGGCGGCGGCCCTCGCGCTGGTCCTGCGCGCGCCCTTCCTGGTGGTCGTGGGGGCTGCCGTGGTGGTCACCGCGGGCGTCCGGGCGCTCGGCGGCTGACCCGGGTCAGCCGATGGCGCGGCCGTACGCCCGCAGGGTCCGCAGGGCCTCGATGGTCACGATCGGCCGCGACTCCTGTACGGGACCCGGCGCCCACGCGCGCCAGGTCACCGGCCAGCCGCCGTCCTCCCGCTGCCGGCCGGCGAGGAAGTCGAGCGACCGCGCCATCTCCTCGTCCGTGAACCAGCGGCGGGCCAGGGACCGCGGCACGCGCGCGTAGTCGTGCGGGAAGTGGTGCTCGTCCGGCGCGTACCCCGGGGACACGGGGTACGCCGACCGGCGCTCCGGATCGAGCACGACCAGCCCCCGCTCCCGTACCAGCCGGCCGATCCTGTCCGCCGCCGCCTCGGCCCTGGCACGGTCGGGGACGCCGTCCAGGAAGGCGACCGCGGCTTCCATTTCGTACGGGTGCGAGTCCTCCAGCGCTTCGACGGCGGCCCAGCAGAAGTCGGTGGCGCGGAACAGCCAGGCGTGCCACACATCGTTGCGATGCAGCAGTCCGACCACCGGGCCGGTCGTCAGCAGATCGCCCGGCGGGTCGTCGACGACCGGGAGGAAGGGCGCGTGCGGATAGCCGCGCAGTGAGGGATGGATGGCGGGCAGCGCGCCCTCGGGTGTCGACACCGCGGTGAGATAGCGGCAGATCAGCTCGGTCCGCGGCCCGTAGCAGCGGCCGAGGGAGTCGAGGACGCGCAGCGCGTGGGCCGTGTGGAGCGGCTGGCTGACGGGGCCGCGCAGATCGGGTTCGAGCCCGTGCCCGTACCCGCCGTCCTGCTCGCGGTACGAGGCGAGCGCCGTCTCGACCGCCTCTCTTCCGCGGTCCGGGCCCTCTCCACGGTCGAGGAAGTGGTAGGCGAACCGTCGCTGTTCGAGGACACGCGCCGTCAGCCAGATGAACCGCTCGGCGCGGGCGAGGGGGGACGCGGGGGATCCTGCGGTGCCAGCCATGGTCCGACCGTAGGCCGCGGCGGACGGCGAGCGAGGGGGTACGGGCCGGGCTGCACTCCGGGGCGCGATACTGAGGGCATGCGGTTGACGATTTTCTGGGAGCGGATGGCGGACCACTTCGGCGCCGCCTACGCCGAATCCTTCGCCCGTGACCATGTGATGGCCGAACTGGGCGGCCGTACGGTGCACCAGGCACTCGACTCCGGCTGGGAGGCGAAGGACGTGTGGCGCGCGGTCTGCGCGGCCATGGGGGTTCCGGCCGAGAAACGCTGACATGCCCGCGGCGGGCCGGTCCGTCCGGGGCGGACCGGTGTCACAGCGGTAGGCCAGACTGGATCCGTGGCAGCGACTGACAACACCGCATCGGGCGGGCAACCGCCGATCCCCTCGCCGAGTTCTCCCGCGACCGCGACCGCAGCACAGGCCACGTCTCCCGGGCTGTCGGCGGCGGAGCCGTCCCCACCGGAGCCGTCCCCACCGAGTTCCGGTGCGGCCGGTGGGCACGGCCGGATGCCCGGCTGGCTGCCGCGCGCCATGGTCCTCGCGCTGGCGCTCGTCGGCTGCTTCCAGCTGGGCAGCTGGGCGTTCCACCAGCTTGTCGGGCTGCTGATCAATGTGCTGATCGCCTTCTTCCTGGCGCTGGCGGTCGAGCCCGCCGTCGGCCGGATGGCGGCCCGCGGTATGCGGCGTGGACTCGCCACTTTTCTCGTCTTCTTCGCGGTGCTGATCACGAGCGCCGGGTTTGTCGTGATGCTCGGCTCGATACTGGCCGGTCAGATCATCGACATCGTCGAGTCCTTCCCCCAGTACCTCGACTCGGTGATCAACTGGATCAACCAGACCTTCCATACGGAGCTGTCCAGGGTCGCCGTCCAGGACAGCCTGCTGCACTCCGACTGGCTGCAGAAGTACGTGCAGAACAGCGCGACCGGGGTCCTCGACATCTCCACCACCCTCCTGGGCGGGCTGTTCCGGCTGCTGACGATCTTCCTGTTCTCGTTCTACTTCGCGGCGGACGGCCCCCGGCTGCGGCGCGGGCTCTGCTCCGTGCTCCCGCCGGCCAGGCAGGCCGAGGTGCTGCGCGCCTGGGAGATCGCGGTCGCCAAGACGGGCGGCTATCTCTACTCGCGGGGCCTGATGGCGCTCGTCTCCGGCGTGGCGCACTACATCATGCTGGAGGTCCTGGACGTGCCGTACGCGCCGGCGCTCGCGGTGTGGGTGGGGCTCGTCTCCCAGTTCATCCCGACGATCGGCACCTATCTGGCGGGCGCCCTGCCGATGCTGATCGCCTTCACCGTGGATCCCTGGTACGCGCTGTGGGTACTCGGATTCGTCGTGGTCTACCAGCAGTTCGAGAACTACATGCTCCAGCCGAAGCTCACCGCCAGGACCGTCGACATCCATCCGGCCGTGGCCTTCGGCTCGGTCATCGCGGGGACGGCACTACTGGGCGCGGTCGGCGCGCTGATCGCGATTCCGGCGGTCGCCACCTTGCAGGCATTCCTAGGGGCGTACGTGAAGCGGTACGACGTGCTGGACGAGCCGCGGGTACGGGGCGGGGGCCGCGGGGCCGGCGGGGGCGGCCCGTTCGTGGGGTGGCTGCGACACGCGCTGCGCCGGGAGCGTGCTTGACACTGAAATCGAACATCCATTCTCATGGGGGGCGGGCGGTGTTTCCCCGAGCCGGTCGGTGCGGCGTGTGATGGCGTGTCCGGTGGGATCGGACCGGCCGAGTTTTCCACAGGCCGGGAGGGCGTCGGGGCCCATTGTCAGTGGCAGGGGATAGCGTCGTTGACGTGAAACGATCGACTCAAGCAAATCGGGTGGAACCCATGGCAGGAACCGACCGCGAGAAGGCGCTGGACGCCGCTCTCGCACAGATTGAACGGCAATTCGGGAAGGGCGCGGTGATGCGCCTCGGTGACCGGCCGAACGAGCCCATCGAGGTCATCCCCACCGGGTCTACCGCGCTCGACGTCGCGCTCGGCGTCGGAGGCCTCCCGCGCGGCCGCGTGGTGGAGGTGTACGGACCGGAGTCCTCCGGCAAGACGACCCTGACGCTGCACGCGGTGGCGAACGCGCAGCGGCTCGGTGGTTCGGTGGCCTTCGTGGACGCCGAGCACGCCCTCGACCCCGAGTACGCGAAGAAGCTCGGTGTCGACATCGACAACCTCCTGCTGTCCCAGCCGGACAACGGTGAGCAGGCGCTCGAAATCGTGGACATGCTGGTCCGCTCCGGGGCGCTCGACCTCATCGTCATCGACTCCGTCGCGGCCCTGGTGCCGCGCGCGGAGATCGAGGGCGAGATGGGCGACTCGCACGTCGGTCTCCAGGCGCGGCTGATGAGCCAGGCGCTCCGGAAGATCACCAGCGCGCTCAACCAGTCCAAGACCACCGCGATCTTCATCAACCAGCTCCGCGAGAAGATCGGCGTGATGTTCGGCTCGCCGGAGACCACGACCGGTGGCCGGGCGCTCAAGTTCTACGCCTCGGTGCGCCTCGACATCCGGCGTATCGAGACGCTGAAGGACGGCACCGACGCCGTCGGCAACCGCACCCGCGTGAAGGTCGTCAAGAACAAGGTCGCGCCGCCCTTCAAGCAGGCCGAGTTCGACATCCTCTACGGCCAGGGCATCAGCCGGGAGGGCGGGCTGATCGACATGGGAGTGGAGCACGGCTTCGTCCGCAAGGCGGGCGCCTGGTACACGTACGAGGGCGACCAGCTCGGCCAGGGCAAGGAGAACTCCCGCAACTTCCTCAAGGACAACCCCGATCTCGCCAACGAGATCGAGAAGAAGATCCTGGAGAAGCTGGGCATCGGTGTACGGCCGGACGCGCAGACGGTCGAGGCCGGCGCCGCCGCGGCAGGCGGTCCCGCCCCGGCCGACGACTCGCCGAAGGCGGTGCCCGCTCCCGCCGCCAAGGCCAAGTCGGCGGCCAAGGCGGCGACGGCCAAGAGTTAGTCCGGACCGTGCCTTATGCGAAGAGGCGGCGGACGGAAAGGCCGGACGGCAGCTCCGGCTCGTCGAGGGCCGAGCAGGAGCTGCCGTCCCAGGATCCGGCGGAGCGGGCGCGGGCGATCTGCCTGCGCCTGCTCACCGGTACCCCGCGTACCCGCAGACAACTGGCGGACGCGCTGAAGAAGCGGGAGATCCCCGAGGACATCGCGGAGGAGGTGCTCTCCCGCTTCGAGGACGTGGGGCTGATCAACGACGCGGCGTTCGCGGACGCCTGGGTGGAGTCCCGGCATCACGGCAGGGGCCTCGCCCGGCGCGCCCTCGCCCGGGAACTGCGGACGAAGGGCGTGGACGCCGCCCTGATCGACGACGCGGTCGGACAGCTCGACGCGGACCGGGAGGAGGCGACCGCCCGCGAGCTGATCGCCCGCAAGCTCCGTGCCACCCGCGGTCTGGAGCGTGACAGGCGGCTGCGCCGGCTCGCGGGGATGCTGGCCCGCAAGGGCTACTCCGAGGGCATGGCGCTCCGCGTGGTCAGGCAGGCGCTGGAGGAGGAGGGGGAGGACACCGAAGGGCTGGGCGAGGGCTTCTTCTAGGCCTGTCCCTCGGGGGAGAACAGGACAGAACGGGGCCCTCGTCCGGCCGGGCCGCCATGGGCGTCCGGCCGGCGTCCGGCCGGTGCCCGGCCCGAACCGGCCGCTCGTACCCGCTACCGGGAGACCGGCAGGCCCGCCGCCCGCCAGGCCTGGAAGCCGCCCACCAGGTCGGTCGCGCGCCGGAGACCCAGCCGGCGCAGGGACGCCGCGGCGAGGCTCGACGCGTACCCCTCGTTGCAGACCACGATCACCCGCAGCCCATGGTCCGTGGCCTCGGGGGCGCGGTGACTGCCCTGCGGATCGAGCCGCCACTCCAGCTCGTTGCGCTCGACGACCAGCGCGCCCGGGATGAGCCCGTCGCGGTCCCGCAGCGCGGCGTACCGGATGTCCACCAGCAGCGCGCCGTCGGCGGCGGCCTCGTGGGCCTCGCGCGGGTCCACGCGGTCCAGGTCCGCGCGTACCCGCTCCAGCAGCTCGTCGATGCCCACCGGTTCCGTGCCGTCGCTCACTGCCACTCCTCGGGCCGTTCGACCTGTTCGAGCCTCAGCACCGCGCCCGTACGGCTGTAGCGCCGCATCAGCGGCAGCGGCGGGTAGTACGCGTGGACGGAGACCGCGTGCTCGGACCCGGACTCGTTGCGCACCTCGTGCACATGGTGGCGGCCGAACGCCCGGCCCTCGCCCGCCGCCAGCCGGCGCTCGCGGTCGACGCCCTCGGCCAGCTCCAGCGTCTTCCATCCCTCGGTGGGCAGCCGGGCCGCCAGCGAGTCCTCCTTCAGCGCGCCCGACGCCGTGGCGAAGGCGCCGTGCGAGCCGCCGTGATCGTGCCAGCCGGTGCCCGTGCCGGGCGGCCAGCCGATCAGCCATGCCTCGCTGCCCGCCGGACCGTCGAGCCGGATCCAGGTCCTGCCTTCCGGGTCGAGGGGAAGCGAGGCGATGAGCGCGCCGTCGGTGACCGTCCTGCGGACGAAGTCGAGCAGCTCGGCGGGGGTGGGCCCGAAGACCGCGGGCCCCGGGGCCGCGCCGGACGGCGCGGAAATACGTACGGGAACAGACATCGTGACCGTCCTGAGAAGTTCGCGAGCGTGCGATCGCCGCGGTACGACGCGGCGGGCACAGGGGGAGAAGGGCGAATCAGCAGGACGGGCGACAGACGCAGCCCGCATAGCGGAGCAGGTCCATATGGACCCTCCGCCACAGGCGCACATCGGTGTCGGTCACGTTTTGGAGTACACCACGCGAGCCGACGACGGTCAATTGACGTTCGCGGTGCGGTCCGGCGCGGGCTCCTCCGACTCCTCCGACCCGGCGGACGGAGCGCCTCCGCGCGCCGTGTCGGCCGCCGCGTAGAGGTCCGAGGGGCGCACTCCACCGAAAGCCGCCACCAGATGCCCGTCCGGCCGCACCAGCAGCACACTGTGCGCGGAAGCCCCCGGATACGCCTCCGTGACCAGCAGTTCGGCCCGCACCGGCAGAGACGTCACCGCCGCGGCCAGCCGCGGCATCACCCCCGCGGTCAGCCAGTGCCGCCGGTCCCACACCCCGGTGCCCGGCGCGACCAGAAGCACCAGCAGCCGGCCGCGCCCGAGCCGGTCGCCCAGCCGTACCGTCGTGCCGTCGGGCGCCGTGACCCGTACGTCGACGACCGGCCCGCCGGGGGGCGTACTCACCGCCGTCTGCGCCTCGGCGCGAAGAGGTGTGAGGGGGGAGTGCGGATAGGACGGCGGTGCTCCCAATGGTCCGTGCCCCAGATGCCCGTCCGCGAGCAGGGCGTCGTGCCCGCGCGCGGCTCCCGGCAGATAGGTCCGCAGTCCGCCGCCCCGCAGTATCGGCAGCGACTGGTCCGCCGCCCGCAGCCGCGCGGCGACCGCCGTGCGCCGCTCCGCCTGGTAGCTGTCCAGCAGCGTCTCGGAGGCGCCGTGATGCCAGTCCACGGCCAGTTTCCAGGAGAGGTTGCCGACGTCCCGCAGCCCTTCGTCGAGCCCCTGGGTCCCCACCGCGCCCAGCAGATGGGCCGCGTCCCCGGCCAGGAACGCCCGGCCCGCGCGCCACCGCCTGGCGAGCCGGTGGTGCAGCGTGTAGACGCCCGTGTCGATCAGTTCGTACGGCGGGGTCTCCCCGCACCAGCCGGCCAGCGTGTCCCTTAAGCGCGCCACCAGCGCGTCGGGCGTCACCAACTCGCCACGGGAGGGCAGCAGCCAGTCGAGCCGCCACACTCCGTCCGCGAGCGGCCTGGCGGAGACCTCCTCGCCGCCGCCGCGCCAGGGCGGCTGCCGGTGCACCAGGGCCTCGTCGGGCCAGGGGAGATCGGCGCGGAGCGCGGCCACGGCGTGCCGTTCCACCGCCGTACGCCCCGGGAAGCGGATGCCCAGCAGCTTGCGGACGGTGGATCTCGCGCCGTCGCAGCCCACCAGGTGGCTGCCGCGCCAGCGGCGTGCTCCGGGCCCGCGGGTGTGCGCCGTGATCCCACGGCCGTCCTGCTCCAGCGCGTCGAGCCGGCTGCCGGTGACCAGACGGACCAGGTCCTGCCCGGCGACGGCGTCCCGCAGTCCGCGCGTCAGCGCGTGCTGCGGGATGTGGAGAGGCGCGGGGGTCCCGCCGCCCGGCTCGTCGAGGGCCAGCTCGCGCATCAGTTGCTTGCGCCGCATCAGACGCCAGCCGACCCAGCGGGCCCCCTCGTCACCGAGGGTGGTGCAGCCGAGCCGGGCCACCAGTTCGGCGGTGTCGGAGCGCAGTATGGCCGTACGGGCCGGACGGGGATCGTCCGAACCGTCCCCTTCGTCCAGTACGACGGAGGGGACGTCCTGCGCGGCGAGGGCCAGGGCCAGCGCGAGCCCCACCGGGCCCGCGCCGACAACGATCACCGGGTCCACGGCGCGACCTCCGCGGCCCGTGCGGTCATACGGTCAAGGGCGGTAGGAGCCCGGTGCGTGATCACAGAACGTATGCAACCCACTGGGGGTGCCCGCGTCAAGCGACGGTCCGCGCGGCGCGTACACCCCCAGTCCCACCGGCCTCAGATGCCGCTTTCGTTCGTGGCATGTCCCTGAGCATTGGCCTGATGCGCGTCATTGGCACCGAGCACCGCGCCGGTGCTCTTGGTGGCACGCCGCAGCCGCTTCTCCAGCCAGCCGGCGAAGCTGGTGAGCGCGAAGTTCAGCGCGATGTAGATGAGGCCGATGACAACCAGCGTCGCGATGGTGTTCGCGCCGTAGTTGGCGGGGATCGTCTCCTTCTGCGAGAGCAGATCGGCGAATCCCAGCACCGCGCCGCCCAGCGCGGTGTCCTTGACGATCACGACCAGCTGGCTGACGAGGGCCGGCAGCATCGCCGTGACCGCCTGCGGCAGCAGGACGTACGACATGGTCTGGCCCTTGCGCATACCGATCGCCTTCGCGGCGTCGGTCTGGCCGCGGGGCAGGGTGAGGATCCCGGCGCGGACGACCTCGGCGATGACCGAGGCGTTGTAGAGCACCAGTCCGGTGACCACCGCGTAGAGCGGGCGCACGTCCGACGAGACGTTGGCGAACTCCACGTACAGCCGGTACGAGAAGATCATCAGGAGCAGGACCGGGATCGCCCGGAAGAACTCGACGACCACGCCGACCGGCACCCGTACCCAGGCGTGGTCGGAGAGCCTGCCGATGCCGAGGAGCGCGCCGAGCGGCAGGGCGATCACGATGGACAGGGCCGCCGCCTTGAGCGTCTCGCCGATGCCGGGCAGCAGATAGGTGGTCCATATTCTGGAGTCCTTGACGAAAGGACTCCACTTCTCGGCCGTCAACTGGTCCTTGTCGGCCATTATGGCCAGCGCCCACCAGGCCGCCAGGGCGAAGACGACCAGAGCGACGACCGTGTAGATCACATTGCGTCGCTTGGCGCGTTTCCCGGGGGCGTCGTACAGAACGGACGTCGTACTCATCGCTTCACCGCCACTCGCTTGCTGACCCAGCCCAGAAGCAGACCGGTGGGAAGGGTGAGGAGGATGAATCCGAGGGCGAAGAGCGCGAAGACCGCGAAGAGCGCGCTGGATTCATTCTCGATCATGGTCTTCATCAACGCCGATGCCTCCGCCACGCCGATGGCCGAGGCCACAGTGGTGTTCTTGGTCAGCGCGATCAGTACGTTGGCCAGCGGCGCCACGACGGCGCGGAACGCCTGCGGCAGCACGATCAGCGTCAGGACCTGACGGAAGCTCAGGCCGAGCGCACGGGCGGCCTCGGCCTGACCCACCGGCACGGTGTTGATGCCGGAGCGGAGCGCTTCGCAGATGAACGTGCCGGTGTAGGCGGTCAGTCCCAGGACGGCGAGCCGGAAGCCGATGGACTTGGAGTCCCCGCCGGCGAGCGTGATCCCGAGGGTCTGGTAGAGCCCCAGTGAACAGCCGACCAGAATCAAGGTCAGCGGGGTGTTGCGGACGACGTTGACGTACCCCGTACCGAAGGTACGCAGGAGGGGTACGGGACTGACCCGCATCCCGGCGAGCAGCGTTCCCCATATGAGGGAACCGGCCGCGGAGTAGAGGGTGAGCTGCACCGTCACCCAGAAGGCGCCGAACAGGTCGTACTGCCCGGAATCAAGAAAGTCGAACACGATGCCCCGCGCTCTCCCCTGGTTGGCTGGTCGGTACGCGCCGCCGGACCGGCCGGCGGCGCGTCACTGCGGTCTCAGTCGGCGATCTGCGGGGCGGGCTCGTTCTTGTAGTTCGCCGGGCCGAAGTTGGCCTTCACGGCCTTCTCCCAGGAACCGTCCGAGACCATCTTCTTGAGCGCGTCGTTGATCTTCGTCTTCAGCTCGGTGTCGCCCTTCTTGAGGCCGATGCCGTAGGGCTCGTCGCTGAGCTTGAGACCGACGAGCTTGAACTTGCCCTGGAGCTCCTTCTGCGCGGCGAAGCCGGCGAGGATGGAGTCGTCCGTGGTCAGGGCGTCAACGGCCTTGTTCTCCAGGCCGGTCAGGCACTCGGAGTAGCCGCCGAACTCCTGGAGGTCCGCCTTGGGGGCGAGCTTGTCCTTGACGTTCTGCGCGGACGTCGAGCCGGTGACCGAACAGAGCTTCTTCGAGTTCAGGTCCTCGACCTTGGTGATCGAGGTGTCGTCCGCGCGGACCAGCAGGTCCTGGTGGGCGAGGAGGTACGGGCCCGCGAAGTCGACCTTCTTCTTGCGCTCGTCGTTGATCGTGTAGCTGGCGGCGACGAACTTCACGTCACCGTTGGCGATCAGGTTCTCGCGCTCGGCGCTGGGGGCCTTTTTCCAGACGATGTTCTTCGCGTCGTAGCCGAGTTCCTTGGCGACGTAGGTCGCGACGTCCACGTCGAAGCCCGCGTAGGTGCCGTCCGGCTTCAGCAGGCCGATACCCGGCTGGTCGGTCTTGATGCCGATGGTGATCTTGCCGCCGCCGCTGCCACTGCTGTCGTCATTGCTGTCGCCGCCGCAGGCGGTGGCGGTCAGGGCGAGGACCAGAGCGCCGGCTGCCGCCGCGCTTGCCTTCTGAAGCTTCATGCGTGAACTTCCCTCGGTGAGACGTGAACGAACAGGTTCTGCCGAACTCGGTGGAGCCGTAAGAAGAGCTGCTAAAGACAGCCGTGAGCAGAGCCGTGGACGCTGCCGACGGCTTGAGACCGGCAGCGCGGAACTGAGCTGTACGGGAACTGAGCTGTACGGGAACTGCGTTGTGCGGGATCAGCCGTGCGGGATCAGTGGTGCAGGATCTTCGACAGGAAGTCCTTGGCACGGTCGCTGCGCGGATTGCTGAAGAACTCGTCGGGCGACGCCTCTTCGACGATGCGGCCGTCCGCCATGAAGACGACCCGGTTCGCGGCGGAGCGGGCGAAGCCCATCTCGTGCGTGACGACCACCATCGTCATGCCCTCGCGCGCCAGTTGCTGCATGACTTCCAGCACTTCGTTGATCATCTCGGGGTCGAGCGCGGAGGTCGGCTCGTCGAAGAGCATGACCTTCGGGCCCATCGCCAGCGCCCGCGCGATGGCGACGCGCTGCTGCTGACCACCGGAGAGCTGGGCCGGGTACTTGTCGGCCTGCGAGCCGACGCCCACCCGGTCGAGCAGTGAACGCGCCTTGTCCTCGGCGTCCTTCTTCTCCGTCTTGCGGACCTTGAGCTGGCCCAGCATGACGTTCTCCAGCACCGTCTTGTGTGCGAAGAGGTTGAACGACTGGAAGACCATGCCGACATCGGCGCGCAGCCTGGCCAGTTCCCTGCCCTCGTCGGGCAGCGGCTTCCCGTCGATTGTGATCACGCCCGAATCGATCGTCTCCAGGCGGTTGATGGTGCGGCACAGTGTGGACTTGCCGGACCCGGAGGGCCCGATGACGACCACGACCTCGCCACGGGCGATGGTCAGATCGATGTCCTGGAGCACATGCAGCGCGCCGAAGTGCTTGTTCACGTTGCTCAGTACGACCAGGTCGCCCGTCGCCGGTACGGCGTCCCCGGTGTCCTTGGTCGCTGACACTCCGCTCATCGGCTTTTTGCTCCGTCCTCCTCGGTTGGAGAGGACCATAGTCACGCGCTGCGATCAGCGTCATTACATCTGAGCTGAAATTGAGCATAACGATCCGGTCGCAGCTGGACACTGCGCGTAAGGGAGGCGGTGCGGGGAGTACCGGGTGGGTAACGGAAACCGCGACGTAACGGGGAGACTCTTGACTGGCACCGCGCCATCGGCGTGGATGCCAGGTACGTACTTATTGACCGCGACCTTATTGATCGCGGGCTTATGCCGTTACTGACCGCTAAGGGGGCCCGTGAGACTGCTGCTCGTGGAGGACGACAACCATGTCGCCGCCGCCCTGTCGGCCGTGCTCGCCAAGCATGGATTCAAGGTGGTCCACGCCAGGAACGGGGAGGAGGCGCTCAAGGCGCTGCTGCCGGCCGCCAACGTCGGCAAGCCGCCGTTCGGAGTGGTGCTGCTCGACCTCGGGCTGCCCGACCAGGACGGCTACCAGGTCTGTGGCAAGATCCGGAAGATCACCACGACTCCGGTCATCATGGTGACGGCGCGCGCCGATGTCAGATCCCGGATCCACGGACTCAACCTCGGGGCGGACGACTATGTCGTCAAGCCGTACGACACCGGTGAACTGCTCGCCCGTATCCACGCCGTCAGCCGGCGTACGACAGGCCCGGACGAACCGGGGCCCGGTCCCGAGACGGCCCAGCGGCTGGGACGCCTCACCCTCGAACTGCCCACCAGACGCGTCAGCGTGGACGGTGTGGCCGTCCAGCTCACCCGCAAGGAGTTCGACCTGCTGGCCCTGCTCGCCCAGCGCCCCGGCGTCGTTTTCGGCCGGGAACAGATCATCAGCGAGGTGTGGCGCACCAGCTGGGAGGGCACCGGGCGCACGCTCGAGGTCCATGTCGCGTCCCTGCGCGGCAAGCTGGGCATGCCCGCGCTGATCGAGACCGTCCGGGGAGTCGGCTACCGGCTCGTCGTCCCGGCCGCGCCCCGGGGGCAGTAATCGCCCCGTGAGTAGCCGACTGCTGCCCCTGCTGATCGTCCTCATGGCGGGCGTACTCCTCGCACTGGGGTTTCCGCTCGCCATCAGCCTCGCCGCAGCACAGCAGCAGAAGGTCGTCGTCGACCGGATCGACGACACGGCGCGCATGGCGGCCCTCGCCCAGTTCGTCACGGAGGACCGCACGGGCACGGCCACCGAGGAACGCCGCGATCTGCTGGAGGAGGAACTCAGCCGGTACTACGAGGTGTACGGAATCTACGCCGGCGTCTTCTACCGGGACGGCGAGGCGATGGCCCGCGCCCCGGAGAACTGGGGGGTGCCCAAGGCGGGGCAGGGACTCAAGTCCTTCAGAGAGGCCCTGCTGGGCCGCCGCAGCGGCGATCCGGAGCAGGTCTGGCCCTGGCAGCGGGGCCGGCTCATCGTCGACTCGCCCGTCGTACGGGACGGAGACGTCGTCGCGGTCGTGGTGACCGACTCGCCGACCGGACAGATGCGCTCCCGCATCCTGAAGGGCTGGCTCCTCATCGCCGCGGGAGAGGCGGTGGCCATGCTGGTCGCCGTCGGCGCGGCGGTCCGGCTGACGGGCTGGGTGCTCCGGCCGGTACGGGTGCTGGACGCGGTCACCCACGACATCGCCACGGGCCGGATGAAGTCCCGCGTCGCGGCGGCCGGCGGCCCGCCGGAACTGCGCAGGCTGGCCGGTTCGTTCAACGAGATGGCCGACAACGTCGAGAACGTGCTGGAGCAGCAGCGCGCCTTTGTCGCCGACGCCTCCCACCAACTGCGCAATCCGCTCGCGGCGCTGCTGCTCCGCATCGAGCTGCTCGGCCTGGAACTGCCCGACGGGAACGAGGAGATCGCCGCCGTACGTACCGAGGGGAGACGGCTGGCCCAAGTCCTCGACGACCTGCTCGGGCTGGCGCTGGCCGAGCACACCGCCGCCGACCTGCGGCTCACCGACATCGGCGAGGTGGCGGCGGAGCGGGTCGCGGCCTGGCGGGCCCTCGCCGAGGAGAAGGGCGTCGCACTGACCGAGCGCGGCGCCGCCGTCACGGCCTGGGCTGACCCCATCGCGCTCTCCAGCGCCCTGGACGCGGTGATCGACAACGCCCTGAAGTTCACTCCGGCGGGCGAAGAGGTCACGGTCACGGTCGGCCGCGAGGGCGAGACCGCCACGATCGTCGTCAACGACGGCGGTCCCGGGCTCGCCGACGACGAGATCGACCGTATCGGCGACCGCTTCTGGCGCAGCAACCGTCACCAGAACATCAAGGGCTCCGGACTCGGCCTCTCCATCACCCGGGCGCTCCTCGCCGCCGGCGGCGGTTCGATCGCGTACGCGCACGGCGAACCGCACGGCCTGCGGGTGACTGTCAACGTCCCGCGGTCGTTACCGACGCGGTGACGCGGTGACGCGGTGACGCGGTGACGCGGTGACGCGGTGACGCGGTGACGCGGTGACGCGGTGACGCGGTGACGCGGTGACACGTGATGCGGTGCTGGTGCCTCTCCAGCCCCTCCGTCCGGTCAGGGCTTGACCGACTGGTAGTACCGCTTGGCCCCGTTGTGCAGCGGGAGCGGGTCCGTGTAGATGGCGGTCCGCAGGTCCACCAGCTGCGCGGGGTGCACCTTCTCGCCGATCTTGTCCCGGCTCTTGATCACCGTCCTGGTGAAGCCCTCCACCAGCCGGTCGGGTATGCGGTCCGTGGTGACCAGGAGATTCGCCACCGCGATCGTCGGTACGGCCTTGTTGTCCTGCGCCTTTCCGTAGGCATCGGCGGGCATCTCCGCGGCGCGGTAGTAGCGCGAGGCGGCGCCGCCGGACGCGTGGACCTGGCTGACCAGAGCGGGGGGCAGCGGGACCAGGCTGATGTCGAAGTGTTTCGACAGTGTCTGTACGGCGGCGGTCGGCAGCCCGCCCGACCAGAAGAAGGCGTCCAGTTCTCCCTTTTCGAGCAGGTCGGGCATGGTGTCGATGCCGGCGGGGACCGCGGTGATGTCGGCCCTCGGGTCGAGCGCCGCGGCAGACAGGATCCGGTCGGCCAGCAGCCGGACCCCCGATCCGTCCTGCCCCACCCCGACCTTCAGGCCCTTCAGGGCGGCCACGGAGCGGATGTTCTTGTCCTTGGCGGTGACCAGCTGCACATAGTCGTCGTACAGCCGCGCACAGCCCCTGAGCCGGTCCGCGCCCGGCTTGTTGTCCATCTGGTACTTGGCGACGGCGTCGGCGGTGGCGATGGTGAACTGGGCCTCGCCCGTCGCCACCCGCTTCAGATTCTGCTGCGAGCCCTCGCTGTTCCGAAGACTCACCGACACCAGCGGCAGATCGTGCGCGAGGTAGTCCTTGAGCAGCGTTCCGTACCGCTGATAGACGCCGTTGTTCGCGCCCGTACTGAAGACGACCGCACCGCTCGGGGGCGCCGCCCCGATCGGCAGTAGCCACCACAGCAGCAACCCGACCACCACCAGGAACGCGGCGGCGCCCTGGAGCAGGCGGACTCGGCCGAAACGGGCCGCAAAGGTGAACATGCGGTCGATCCTGTCAGCTCACTCCCCGTGATGACCAGGGCCCGCCCGGAGGCCGCGACGTACTCCCCGGGAATCCCCGGGCGACGGCCCCGGCGGACCCCGTACCCTGGTGGGCGAGATGAGCGCGAAGACTTACGAGGTGCGCACCTACGGGTGCCAGATGAATGTCCACGACTCCGAGCGGCTGTCGGGCCTGCTGGAGGGAGCCGGCTACGTCCGCGCGCCCGAAGGCGCCGACGGGGACGCCGATGTTGTCGTCTTCAACACCTGTGCGGTGCGGGAGAACGCAGACAACAAGCTGTACGGCAACCTCGGCAGGCTGGCGCCGATGAAGACCAAGCGGCCGGGTATGCAGATCGCCGTCGGCGGCTGTCTGGCCCAGAAGGACCGCGACACCATCGTGCGGCGCGCGCCCTGGGTCGATGTCGTCTTCGGCACGCACAACATCGGCAAGCTGCCGGTGCTCCTGGAGCGCGCGCGGGTCCAGGAGGAGGCGCAGATCGAGATCGCGGAGTCGCTGGAGGCGTTCCCCTCCACGCTGCCGACCCGCCGCGAGTCCGCCTACGCCGCCTGGGTCTCCATCTCGGTCGGCTGCAACAACACCTGCACGTTCTGTATCGTCCCCGCGCTGCGCGGCAAGGAGAAGGACCGCCGCCCCGGAGACATCCTGGCCGAGATTGAGGCGCTGGTCGCCGAGGGCGTCTCCGAGATCACGCTGCTGGGACAGAACGTCAACGCGTACGGCTCCGACATGGGCGACCGCGAGGCGTTCTCCAAGCTCCTGCGCGCGTGCGGCGCGATCGAGGGACTGGAGCGCGTCCGCTTCACCTCCCCGCATCCGCGCGACTTCACGGACGACGTGATCGCGGCGATGGCCGAGACGCCGAACGTGATGCCGCAGCTCCACATGCCGCTCCAGTCCGGCTCGGACCGGATCCTCAAGGCGATGCGCCGCTCGTACCGGCAGGACCGCTACCTGGGCATCATCGACAAGGTGCGCGCAGCCATCCCGCACGCCGCCATCTCCACCGACATCATCGTGGGCTTCCCCGGTGAGACCGAGGAGGACTTCGAGGAGACCATGCGGGTCGTGCGCGAGGCGCGCTTCGCGCAGGCGTTCACCTTCCAGTACTCCAAGCGCCCCGGCACCCCGGCCGCCGACATGGACGGACAGATCCCCAAGCAGGTCGTCCAGGAGCGCTACATGCGGCTGTCCGCCCTCCAGGAGGAGATCTCCTGGGCGGAGAACAAGACACAGGTGGGCCGGACCCTCGATGTCATGGTGGCCGAGGGCGAGGGCCGCAAGGACGGCGCCACCCACCGGCTCTCCGGCCGGGCGCCCGACAACCGGCTCGTCCACTTCACCAAGCCGGACGAGGAGGTGCGGCCGGGCGATGTGGTGACGGTCACGATCACCTACGCCGCGCCGCACCACCTGCTCGCAGAGGGCCCGGCCCCGACGGTGCGCCGCACCCGCGCCGGCGACGCCTGGGAGCGGCGGAACACGGCCGGGGCGGCGAAGCCCGCCGGTGTGCTGCTGGGGCTGCCCACGGTGGGGGTGCCGGCTCCGCTGCCGGCCGTTTCCGGGGGTTGCGCGGTCGAGTGACGTCGGGCGGAGGGGGCGTCGCCGTGCGCGCCGGAGCCGGTTGAGGCACCGCCTCCGCCGGTACCTCCTGCGTCGCCCCTCCCGCCACTCCACTTCCTCCACTCCACTCCCGCCACTCCACCCCCGCCCGAACCGGGCTGATTTGCTCGTCCGGTCACCGCACTAGGCTGCGGATCATGCTCGTATCCGCTGCTGTGTGTCCCAGCCCGCCCCTGCTCGTGCCCGCCGTGGCGGCCGGCGCCGCTCCCGAACTCGACGCCGCGCGCGCCGCGTGCGCGGAGGCGCTCGGGGTGCTGGCCGCCGCCCGGCCCGACCGGCTGGTCGTCGTCGGGACGGCGGAGGGGCCGGGGCAGGGGGAGTACCCCGAGGGCGCCACCGGGTCCTTCCGCGGCTTCGGGGTGGCCGCCGATGTCGTCCTGGGCGCGCGGGCGGCCTCCGGTCCTTCGGAGCCGGGCGCGGGAGGCGGCGAGCTGCCCGTCTCCCTCGCCGTCGGGGCCTGGCTGCTGGAACGCGTCCGCTGGGCCGCCGCGCCGGTCTCGGGGCTGGGAGTGGCGGAGACGCTCGGCACCGAGGGGTGTGTCACGGCCGGGCGGGAGATCGCGGCCACGTCCGACCGGGTGGCGCTGCTCGTGATGGGTGACGCCAGTGCCTGCCGTACGGTCAAGGCTCCCGGGTATCTGGACGAACGGGCGGCCGGCTTCGACGCGGAAGCGGCCCGGGTTCTCGCGGCGGCCGATGTGCCGGGACTGCTCGCCCTCGACGCGGGGCTGGCCCGGGAGCTCCGGGCGGCGGGCCGGGCGCCCTGGCAGGTGCTCGCGGGCGCGGCCGGGGGCGCGGGCCTGGCGGGTGAGCTGCTGTACGAGGACGCGCCGTACGGCGTCGGATATCTGGTGGCCGTCTGGTCCTAGCGGACCCGTCGCACGACACGGCGGCGGCAGCCACGGGACGCTGGTGGGGCGCCGCGCGGCTGCCGCCGCCGTGCTGCTTCAGAAAGTGGCCGGCGGCGGAGTGCCGTCGTCCTTGGGGGTGCCGTCGTCCTTGTGGGCGAGCTTGCCCAGGGCACCCTTCGCCTTGTCGGTTCCGGTGCCGATCTTGTCGCTGTACTTGCCCTTGGTCTTCTCGTCGACCGTACGGGCGGCCTTGTCCAGCCCCTGCTCGATCTTGCCCCCGTGCTGCTGCGCGAGGTCAGCGACCTTTTCCCGGGCCGGACCGATCTTGGCCTTCAGTGAATCCAGGAAGCCCATGGGCCACCTTCCCTCGGAGGAAAACAACAGCCTACGCGTGGGTGAAATCCGACAAAACACCCATATGTACTTCTCAGGGTACTCGCGAGGAGGAAATGGCGCGCTGTCGTGGCGGCCATGGCTCCCGGATTCGCAACTGACAACGGATCGCAAGCGCGCCGGGCGGGGCGAAACGTTGAGGCAGGCAGCCCTAAGTTTGCGAGACTGTGGCAGTGAGAAGCGCAGCTACCGCACCGCGGGTCATCGCCGTCGTCGGGCCCACCGCGGCCGGCAAATCAGATCTGGGCGTTCACCTTGCCCGGCAACTCGGCGGTGAGGTCGTCAATGCCGACTCCATGCAGCTCTACCGGGGGATGGATATCGGGACCGCCAAGTTGACGACCGAGGAGCGTGCCGGGATTCCGCACCACCTCCTGGACATCTGGGAGGTCACCGAGGCCGCCAGCGTCGCGGAGTACCAGAAACGGGCGAGGGCCGAGATCGACCGGCTGCTCGCCGAGGGCCGTACGCCCGTCCTCGTGGGCGGCTCCGGGCTGTACGTACGCGCCGCCATCGACGCGCTCGACTTCCCCGGCACCGACCCCGAGGTGCGCGCCAGGCTCGAAGCGGAACTGACCCTGCGCGGCTCCGGCGCCCTGCACGCCCGGCTGTCCGCCGCGGACCCGCCGGCGGGCCGCGCGATCCTCCCCAGCAACGGCCGCCGGATCGTCCGCGCGCTGGAGGTGATCGAGATCACCGGCAAGCCCTTCACCGCCAACCTCCCCGGCCACGACGCGGTATACGACACGGTGCAGATCGGCGTCGACGTCGCGCGCCCCGAACTGGACGAGCGGATCGCCCACCGGGTCGACCGGATGTGGGACGAGGGGCTGGTCGACGAGGTGCGCGCGCTGGAGGCTCGTGGGCTGCGGGAGGGGCGTACCGCCTCGCGCGCCCTCGGCTACCAGCAGGTACTGGCGGCGCTCGCCGGGGAGTGCACCGATGAGGAGGCGCGCGCCGAGACCGTACGCGCCACCAAACGCTTCGCGCGCCGTCAGGATTCATGGTTCCGCAGGGACTCGCGGGTGCACTGGCTGGGCGGCGGAACCGAGCACCGGGAGGAACTCCCGGAGCGGGCGCTGACGTTGGTCGAACGAGCGGTTACAGCCTGATCACGTGATGGCATCGGGACGCTCAGGGCGACCTTGCGGCGCTCCCCGGCGTGCCATCATCGAGCATCGGTCGACCACGGGCTCGATCGACCACTGGAGTCCGACTTGGGAGGGCGCGTGGCGATGGAGGCCGGCCCTCGTGACAGAGAACCGACGGCACCGGGGACACCGGAAGCACTACCGGGCCTGAGCCCTGACGGGCCGGAGGAAGAGACCGTGACCCCCGAGGTCGAGGTCGAACTCCGGCCGCAGCGCCGGATGCGGATCTGGCAGCTCGCCCCGATCGTGGCACTGGCCGCCATGGGTTCGCTGATGTTCGCCTTCCCCCTCGCCTTCGGCACCGGGGACGGTGGCGCGGTCGTCGCCATGCTGGGACTGCTGATCAGCTGCTGCGCGGCAGGCTGGGGCATGACGGCCGCGCGCCGGGTCGGCCACACCTGGCCGGGGCTGCCGTCGCGGTCCTCCGGCGAGCGCCCCGACTGGCGCGTCATCGCGCTGTACGTGACCGTCGCCACGGCCCTGGTGGCCCTCGCGGTCTGGCGCGTCGCCCGGCTGCGCTGAACACGGGACCGGGACGGGCGCTGCGCTGAACACGGGACCGGCGTTGTCGGCGGGTGCTCGTACGATGGTTCCCGTGAGCACTTCGCAGACCGCGCCGATCGCCTTCCTCAAGGGACACGGGACCGAGAACGACTTCGTGATCGTCCCCGACCCTGACAACGACCTCGCCCTGCCCCCGCGCGCCGTGGCCGCCCTCTGCGACCGCAGGGCCGGCATCGGCGGCGACGGGCTGCTGCACGTCGTCCGCTCGGCGGCCCACCCCGAGGCGCGCGCCATGGCCGGTGAGGCCGAGTGGTTCATGGACTACCGGAACGCGGACGGATCGGTCGCCGAGATGTGCGGCAACGGCGTCCGGGTCTTCGCCCGGTACCTCCGGCGCGCCGGCCATGTGACGGCGGGCGACCTCGCCGTGGCGACCCGCGGCGGGGTGAAGCAGGTGCACATCCCCAAGGACGAGGACGGCGACATCACCGTCCACATGGGCCGCGCGGTGCTCCCCGGTGACGAGGTGACCGTCTCCGTCGGCGACCGCTCCTGGCCCGCGCGCAACGTCAGCATGGGCAATCCGCACGCGGTCGCGTTCGTCGCGGACCTGGCGGACGCCGGGAACCTGTTCACCGAGCCGGCCGTCACCCCCGCCGCCGTCTACCCCGACGGGGTGAACGCCGAATTCGTTGTGGACCGGGGCCCGCGCCATGTCGCCATGCGCGTCCACGAACGCGGCTCGGGCGAGACCCGCTCCTGCGGTACGGGCGCCTGCGCCGTTGCCGTGGCCGCCGCCCGCAGGGACGGCACCGACCCCGCGGTGACCGGAGTACCCGTCACGTACACCGTCGACCTCCCGGGCGGACGGCTCATCATCACGGAACACCCCGACGGCTCCGTCGAGATGACCGGCCCGGCGGTCATCGTCGCGGAAGGGCACTTCGACCCGGTCAGGATCGAAACGGCCTTCGCATAGCGCCTCGCTCGAATGGGTGATCCGTTTCACGCCGGGCGGGAGCGGTACTTCCCGGCGCGACGGGGTCGATAGCATCAAGCACCGGCCCGGAGGGCGTTCCCGCTCATCCACCGCCGGTCGATGCTGCCGGAGGCGCCCCCATGAGTGCAGAGGCCACCACCCCTGGTGCCCACAGCCGCCGACGCGGCCTTCCCAGGATCGACCTCCGCAGACTGGGCCGGGCCGCGCTGCTCGGTCCGCCCTCCCGGGACCGGCTGCCCGACGCCATGGGCCATGTCGCCGACGCCCACCGCGCACACCACCCCGACGCCGACCTCACCGTGCTGCGCAGGGCATACGTCCTCGCGGAGGCGTCGCACCGGGGGCAGTTCCGCAAGAGCGGCGAGCCGTACATCACGCACCCGCTCGCGGTGACCCTGATCCTCGCCGAACTGGGCGCCGAGACCACGACCCTGACGGCCTCACTCCTCCACGACACCGTCGAGGACACCGATGTGACGCTCGACCAGGTCCGCGCGGAGTTCGGCGCGGAGGTCTGCTATCTGGTCGACGGCGTGACCAAACTGGAGAAGGTCGACTACGGGGCCGCGGCCGAACCCGAGACCTTCCGCAAGATGCTCGTCGCCACCGGCAACGATGTCCGGGTGATGTCGATCAAACTCGCGGACCGGCTGCACAACATGCGCACGCTGGGTGTGATGCGTCCCGAGAAACAGGTCCGCATCGCCAAGGTCACCCGCGACGTCCTCATCCCGCTCGCCGAACGCCTCGGCGTCCAGGCGCTCAAGACCGAGCTGGAGGACCTGGTGTTCGCAATCCTCCACCCCGAGGAGTACGCGCACACCCGCGCCCTCATCGCGGACAACGCCACAGCCGGGGACGCCCTCGCCGCCATCTCCGAGGACGTCAGGCGCGTCCTGCGCGAGGCGGGCATCGCGGCGGAAGTGCTGGTCAGGCCCCGGCACTTCGTCTCCGTCCACCGGTCAGGACGTAAACGCGGCGAACTGCGCGGCACGGACTTCGGACGGCTGCTGGTGCTCGTCGCGGAGGACGCCGACTGCTACGCGGTCCTCGGTGAGCTGCACACCTGCTTCACCCCGGTGATCTCCGAGTTCAAGGACTTCATCGCCGCGCCCAAGTTCAACCTGTACCAATCGCTGCACACGGCGGTCGCCGGCCCGGACGGCGCCGTCGCCGAAGTCCTCATCCGTACGCACCAGATGCACAAGGTCGCCGAGGCCGGCGTGGTGGCGCTCGGCAATCCGTACGCCTCCGCCGACGGCGCGGAGCCGCAGGACGGCGAGCGAGCGGACCCCACCCGGCCCGGCTGGCTCTCCCGCCTCCTGGAGTGGCAGCAGTCCGCCACCGACCCGGACACCTTCTGGACGACGCTGCGGGCGGATCTGGCGCAGGACGCCGAGATCACCGTCTTCCGTGCCGAGGGCGGCATGCTCGGACTGCCCGTCGGAGCGAGCTGCGTGGACGCCGCGTACGCGCAGTACGGCGACACCGCGCACGGCTGTGTCGGCGCGCGCGTCAACGGCCGGCTGGCGCCCCTGAGCACCGTCCTCGGGGACGGCGACACCGTCCAGCTCCTGCTGGACCGGGACACGGCCTCGGGGCCCTCGCCCGAGTGGCTCGACCACGCCCGTACCCCCGCCGCGCGGATCGCGATCACCGGCTGGCTCGCCGCGCACCCGGCGAGCGAGGGGCTGCCCGCCGCCGCGCCGCGTACGCCCGTCCCGGTCAGCGCCGACCGGCGCGGCGGTGCCAACGCCGTGGTGGACCTGCCGGGGGCGACCGTACGGCTGGCCGGCTGCTGCACGCCCGTACCGCCCGACGCGGTCACCGGCTTCTCCGTACGCGGCGGCGTGGTCACCGTCCACCGGCGCGAGTGCCGTGCCGTGGCCCGGATGCGCGCCCTCGACCGGACCCCGCTCGCGGTGAGCTGGGCGGACGAGCCCGAGTACCGGGTCACGTTGCACGCCGAGTCCTTCGGCCGGCCCCGGCTGCTCGCCGATCTCACCGAGGCCATCGCGACGGCGGGCGCCGCCATCGTCGCGGCCACCGTGGAGCCCCCCAGCGAACAGCGCGTACGGCACACCTACACGCTCGAACTCCCCGACGCCGCCGGGCTGCCCGGCCTGATGCGGGCGATGCGCGACGTGCCGGGGGTGTACGACGTGAGCCGTGCCCAGCATCCGGCGACCGCCTGAGCGGGCCGGGGGCGGCCGGTCCGGGCCGGTCCGGGCCGGGTGGGCCGGGTGAGCCGGGCCGGGTGGGCCGGGCCGGAGCGCGGTGTTCCTGAGGCGCCGGTGGCGTTCGTCAACACCGCGCACCCCGGCATCCGGCGGCGGGCACCGCGCTGACCTGCCCCTTTCGGGTGTGCGCGGCGCGCGCCGTCGCCGTGTGCCGGGCGGGCGCTGGTAGCGATGGCACATGCTGCTCACCTCCCGCCGACTGCGCGCCGCCCTGCTGGCCGTCGCCTCGGCCACTCTGGTCGCCGCGACCCTGCCTCCGCCCGCGCCGCTCGGCATCGGCGATCCGCTCTTCCCCTATCTGGGGAACCCCGGATACGACGTCCTGACGTACGACCTCGATTTCACCTACGGCGGTGACAACACCAAGCCGCTGGACGCCATCACCAAGATCGACGCCCGTGCCACCGAGCGCCTGGACCGGATCAATCTCGACTTCACCCATGGCGAGGTCCGCTCGGTCGAGGTCAACGGCGCCGCGGCGGCGTTCGTCACGGCCGACGAGGACCTAGTGGTCACCCCGCCAAGGCCGGTCGCCACCGGCTCCCGGATCCGGATCACCGTCCACCACACCAGTGACCCGAGCGGCCCGGGCGGCGGCTGGCTGCGGACCGCCGACGGACTGGCGATGGCCAATCAGGCGGACGCCGGCCACCGGGTCTTCCCGGGCAACGACCACCCCGCCGACAAGGCGTACTACACCTTCCGCATCACCGCGCCGGCCCGGCTCACCGTCGTCGCCAACGGTCTTCCCGAAGGGAAGACACGGCACGGCGCGAACACGACCTGGGTCTACCGCACCCACCACCCCATGGCCACGGAACTGGCCCAGGTCTCCATCGGCGACTCGGCCGTGGTCCACCGCGAAGGACCGAACGGACTGCCCGTTCGGGACGTGGTGCCGGCGGCCGACCGCGAACTGCTGGAGCCCTGGCTGCGGAAGACCCCGGACCAGCTGCGGTGGATGGAGCGGCAGGTGGGCCCGTACCCCTTCGAGACGTACGGAGTGCTGATCGCCGGCGCCGACACCGGGTTCGAGCTGGAGACGCAGACGCTCTCGCTCTTCGAGCGAGCCCTGTTCACCCGCCCCGAGTACCCCGAGTGGTACGTCGACGCGGTCATGGTCCATGAGCTGTCCCACCAGTGGTTCGGCGACAGCGTCTCGCCGCACCGGTGGTCCGATCTCTGGCTCAACGAGGGACACGCCACCTGGTACGAGGCGCGGTACGCGGCGGAGCACGCCGGAAAGCCGCTGGTCGACCGGATGCGCAGCGCCTACAGCCGGTCCGACGGATGGCGGGCGGCCGGCGGGCCCCCCGCGGCCCCCGAGCCCCCGACCGCCGGCCAGCAGATCAGCCTCTTCCGGCCGGTCGTGTACGACGGCAGCGCGCTGATCCTCTATGCCCTGCGGCAGGAGATCGGTGAGACGGCCTTCCAGCGGCTGGAGCGCGACTGGGTCCGGGACCACCGGGACTCCACGGCGACCACGGCGGACTTCGTCTCGCTGGCGTCCGCGGTCGCCGGGCGCGCTCTCGGCGACTTCCTCGGGCCGTGGCTGTACGGGAAGAAGACCCCGCCGATGCCCGGCCACCCGGACTGGCGCAGCACGGCGCCCGCCGAGCGGACGGCCGCGCGCTGAGGCGGGAGGACGGCCAGATCCGAGGGGGAAACCCGGGTGACGGCGCGGCCGGACTCGTGCCACCATCGACGAGTCGGCGACGCGGCCGGGAATCATTCCCGATCGTCACGCGTTGTGACGGGTGTACCGGACTTCTCTCTTTCGACGTAAGGACCCAATGACCTCCTCTTCATCCCCTTCCCAGGCCGCGCAGAACTCCGCGGACCCCCGCACGGACAGCCTTCGGGCCGATGCCCTGATGGAAGAGGACGTCGCCTGGAGCCACAAGATCGACGGAGAGCGGGACGGCGATCAGCTGGAACGCTCCGACCGTGCCGCACTGCGCCGCGTGGCGGGTCTCTCCACCGAGCTGGAGGACGTCACCGAGGTCGAGTACCGGCAGCTCCGTCTGGAGCGCGTGGTCCTCGTCGGCGTCTGGACCTCGGGGACCGTGCAGGACGCGGAGAACTCCCTCGCCGAGCTGGCGGCGCTCGCGGAGACCGCGGGCGCCATGGTGCTCGACGGCGTGGTGCAGCGACGCGACAAGCCCGACCCGGCCACGTACATCGGCTCCGGCAAGGCACAGGAGCTGGCGGAGCTGGTGCTGGAGAGCGGCGCCGACACGGTGGTCTGCGACGGTGAGCTGAGCCCCGGCCAGCTGATCCATCTCGAGGATGTCGTCAAGGTCAAGGTGGTCGACCGCACGGCCCTGATCCTCGACATCTTCGCCCAGCACGCCAAGTCCCGTGAGGGCAAGGCCCAGGTCGCGCTCGCCCAGATGCAGTACATGCTGCCGAGGCTGCGCGGCTGGGGCCAGTCGCTCTCCCGGCAGATGGGTGGCGGCGGCGGTGGCGGTATGGCTACCCGCGGCCCCGGTGAGACCAAGATCGAAACGGACCGGCGACGGATCCGCGAGAAGATGGCGAAGATGCGCCGGGAGATCGCGGAGATGAAGACCGGCCGCGAGATCAAGCGGCAGGAGCGCCGGCGCAACAAGGTGCCGTCGGTCGCGATCGCCGGATACACCAACGCGGGCAAGTCGTCCCTGCTCAACCGGCTCACCGGCGCGGGCGTGCTGGTGGAGAACGCGCTGTTCGCCACCCTTGACCCGACCGTGCGCCGGGCCGAGACCCCCAGCGGCCGGATCTACACCCTGGCGGACACGGTCGGCTTCGTCCGCCATCTGCCGCACCACCTGGTCGAGGCGTTCCGCTCCACGATGGAGGAGGTCGGCGACTCCGACCTCATCGTGCATGTGGTGGACGGCTCGCATCCCGTGCCGGAGGAGCAGCTGGCCGCCGTGCGCGAGGTGATCCGTGAGGTGGGCGCGGTCGACGTGCGCGAGATCGTGGTCATCAACAAGGCGGACGCCGCCGATCCGCTGGTCCTCCAGCGGCTGCTGCGCGCGGAGCGGTACGCGATCGCGGTCTCGGCGCGTACGGGCCAGGGCATCGCCGAGCTGCTGGCGCTGATCGACGAGGAGCTGCCGCGCCCCGAGACCGAGGTCGAGGTGCTCCTGCCGTACACGCACGGCGGGCTGGTCTCGCGGGTGCACGCCGAGGGCGAGGTGCTCTCGGAGGACCACACCCCGGAGGGCACGGTGCTCAAGGCACGGGTCCACGAGGAGCTGGCCGCCGCGCTGGCCCCGTATGTGCCGGTGGCCGGCTGACACCGGACCGGCCCCGGTCCGTACGTACGCGGCGGAATCGGAAACGGCGAAGGCCCGCCCCCTCCTCGTGAGGGGGCGGGCCTTCGCCGTGCGGGTCTACTTGTCCGCGAACTTCTTGCTGACCCCGTCGTACACGCCCTTGGCCACATCCCCGAGGCGCGGCCCGGCCAGCCAGCCCGCGGTGACCGGGCCGATCGAGGTGTTGGAGACCAGGGCGGGCTTGCCGTCCTGGCCGGTCGCCACCCAGCCGCCGCCGGACGCGCCACCGGTCATGGTGCAGCCGATCCGGTACATCGTCGGGTCGTCGGCGTTCAGCGAGAGCCGGCCCGGCTTGTCCTGGCACTGGAAGAGCTTCTGGCCGTCGTACGGCTCGGCCGCCGGATAACCGGTCGCCGTCAGGCCGGAGACGTTCGCCGTGGCCGGGGCGTTGAAGTCGACCGGCAGAGCCGAACCGACCGTCTCCTCCAGCGACTTGCCCGTACCGCCCTTCTCCGGGGTGACATGGATCACCGCGAAGTCGTACGGTGCGCCCTGACCGCCCGTCGCGGCGCCCTCGGCGATCCACTGCGCGGAGGTCTGCGCCCAGTCGGCCCACCACACGCCCTCCGGAGCGATCTGCTCCTTGGAGGCGCTGTCGAGAGCCGCCGTCTCCATGGCGTTGTTGTTGTAGGCGGGGACGAAGGCCAGGTTGCGGTACCAGCCGCCGCTCTTGCCCGCGTGGACGCAGTGGCCCGCGGTCCACACCATGTTGGACTTGCCGGGGTGGGCCGGGTCCTTCACGACCGTCGCCGAGCAGACCATCGAACCGTCGGGGCCGTCGAAGAACAGCTTGCCGGACTGGGGCGCGTTCTGCGCGTATGTGGCACCCACCGCCTGCGCCGTGACCGCCTTCGGCTCCGGGTCGGTGACGCCCTCGTCACCCGAGATGTCCTGCTCCTCCACCGGGTTCTCCGGGGGCTTCTCCGCGTCCCGCATCCGGTCCGGGTCCCAGAGGTCCTCGATGATGGGATTGACGTAATCCCTGGCCTCGCGCAGCCACTTGTCCTTGTCCCAGTTCTTCCACTCACCCCCTCGCCACTTGTCCATGTCGATCCCGTGGTCCTTGAGCCGGTCCTTGAGATCGTCGGGAATGGTGATCACACCGGACGTGCTGGAGGCGGACACCGACGGCGAACCGGAGGCGGAATCGTCGCCGGATCCGCAGCCCGTCGCCGTCAGCACGAGGGCCGCGGCCATCGAGACGCCGGCCAGAACGGGGGAGGTTCTGGGCCGCGCGCTCCTCTCGCGGCGTACGGCGCGGGTCGGACGTATGGGTCGCATCGGCTTAATCCCCCTGGGACTTCGGAACATTTCGGAACAACGGGACTACGGGCGCACCGGGCCGCGGTGCCGGGGCCGATGCACGGCCCCCCACTATGCCGGTGCCGAGGGGGACGGCGCACGCCAGGGCCGCGGTTCCGCGCCACAAGGAACTCGCTCCGGGCCGTGATCCCGCGCCCGCACCGTCGTTGGTAGTTGCGGGGACGGGGGCGGCGGGCCGCCGTCGAACATCCGGTGAGCGGGCGCCGTACTGACAGGCGACCGAACCGTGACAACGGGAGGACCGACAGCCGTGGCCGTGACCGAACCACCTCCGGCAGCGCCGACCGTCGCCCATGAGGGGATCCTCCGGCGCCAGTCCCTGCGCGAATCGGCCGCCCGCACCTACGCGAGAGCGCTGCCCATCGTGCCGGTACGGGCGCGCGGGCTGACGATCGAGGGCGCCGACGGCAGACGCTATCTGGACTGCCTCTCGGGCGCGGGCACCCTGGCGCTCGGACACAACCACCCGGTGGTGCTGGAGGCGATCAGAAAGGTCCTCGACTCGGGCGCCCCGCTCCATGTCCTCGACCTGGCCACCCCGGTCAAGGACGCCTTCACCACCGAGCTGTTCGCCACGCTGCCACCGCGCTTCGCCCGCAACGCCCGCGTGCAGTTCTGCGGACCTGCGGGCACCGACGCGGTCGAGGCCGCCCTCAAACTCGTCCGCACCGCCACCGGCCGCGACGGGCTCCTCTCCTTCACCGGCGCCTACCACGGGATGACCGCCGGGGCGCTCGCCGCCTCGGGCGGCGCCGAGGACGGACGGGTGACCCGGCTTCCGTATCCGTACGACTACCGCTGCCCCTTCGGTACCGGCGGGGTGCGAGGCGCCGAACTCGCCGCCCGCTGGACCGAGAACCTGCTGGACGACCCGAAGAACGGGCTGCCCGCCCCCGGCGGGATGATCCTCGAACCGGTGCAGGGCGAGGGCGGGGTGATCCCCGCGCCCGACGCCTGGCTGCGCAGGATGCGCGAGATCACGGCGGACCGGTCCATTCCGCTCATCGCCGACGAGGTACAGACGGGCGTCGGGCGGACCGGCACCTTCTGGGCCGTGGAGCACAGCGGGATCACCCCCGATGTCATGGTGATGTCCAAGGCGATCGGCGGCTCCCTGCCGCTGGCCGTGATCGTCTATCACGAGGACCTCGACACCTGGCGACCCGGCGCCCACGCGGGCACCTTTCGCGGCAACCAGCTCGCGATGGCCGCCGGCGCGGCCACCCTCGCGTACGTACGGGAGAACCGGCTGGCCGACCGCGCCGCGACCCTGGGCGCACGTATCCTCGGCCAACTCCAGGGCCTCGCCGCGAACCACCCCTGTGTCGGAGACGTACGTGGTCGTGGTCTCATGATCGGTGTGGAACTCGTCGCCCCGGCGGCAGGTGACCCTGCCCCGCCGGACCCCGCGCTCGCGGCAGCTGTCCAGCAGGAGTGCCTGAGCCGTGGGCTCATCGTCGAACTCGGCGGGCGTCAGGCGGCCGTGGTCCGGCTGCTCCCCCCTCTCACTCTCACCGACGAACAGGCCGTCGCCGTACTCGACCGGTTCGCCGACGCCCTGGCCGCCGCCGAGCGCACCGCGCTCCGCCGGAACCACTCCGGCCTGTCCTCCTGACCCCGGACACCCTCACAAGGAAGCCCTCCGTGAATCCCACTCCCTCACCTGATGTGCCCGAGACCGACGTCCGTGCCACCGCCGAGGCGGCGACGGTGCCACGGCAAGCGGCCGGTGGTTACGGCGAACCCCCCGTCCCCGCAGCGGACATGGACAGCGCGTCCGCCGCGGCCGACCCGCTCGACCACCCCGACCCGCGGAAGGCTGCCGACGCCGCGGCCGTCGAGAACCTGCTGCGCTGCTGGGTCCGCGAGAACAACCTGCCACGCCCGTCGGGTGAGGTGCTGCGGATCCCGCTCGACGCCAGTGGCACCGCGCTCCTGGTCCCCGTCCGCTACTGGTCGGCCACGGGCTGGCACCGCTTCGGTATGCCGTTCCTGGAGAGCGCTCCCCAGGACGCCCCGGCCGCCGAGGCGGTCACGGTCGCGGCCCTCCTCGGCCGGGAATCGGGCCGCTACCAGGGCGCCGACCTGGTCGGCCGGGTCGCCAACTCCCTCGCACACACCGCCGACTTCATCACCGACCGCCGGGCCGCCCCGGCCGCCGCCGACGACGCGGACCTCTTCCTCACCGCCGAACAGTCACTCCTCCTGGGACATCCCCTCCATCCCACCCCCAAGAGCCGTGAGGGACTCTCCGAGGCAGAGGGCCGCCGCTACTCGCCCGAGTCGCGCGGCTCGTTCCCCCTGCACTGGATGGCCGTCGACCGGTCGGTGCTCGCCACCGACTCCGCATGGACCGAACAGGGCCGCGTCCTGCCCGCCGAACGGCTTACCGCCCGGTTCCTCGGCCACCACCCCCTTCCCGGAAACACCGTCGCGCTGCCCCTCCACCCCTGGCAGGCACGCGAACTGAGACACCGTCCGGCCGTCGCCCAGCTCCTCGACGCCGGCCTCCTGCACGATCTGGGCCCGCACGGAGCCCCCTGGCACCCCACCTCCTCCATCCGAACGGTGCACCGGCCCGGCGCGCCCGCCATGCTCAAGCTCTCCCTGGGCGTACGCATCACCAACTCCCGCCGCGAGAACCTCCGTAAGGAACTCCACCGGGGCGTCGAGGTCCACCGGCTGCTGCGAGCCGGCCTCGCCAAGGAGTGGGGGGCCGCCCACCCCGGCTTCGACATCGTCCGCGACCCCGCCTGGATCGCCGTCGACACCCCGGACGGCGAACCGGTGACCGGCCTCGACGTGATGCTGCGCCACAACCCGTTCGGCCACGGCGACGACGCCGTCTGCGTCGCCGGGCTGACCGCGCCGCGGCCCTATCCCGGCCGTACCGGCATGTACTCGCGACTGGCGGCGACCGTCTCCGAACTCGCCTCCCGCACCGGCCGGTCCGTGCCGGCCGTGGCAGCGGAGTGGTTCCTGCGCTACCTCGACCAGGTCGTCCGCCCGGTGCTCTGGCTGGACGGCACGGCCGGGATCGCCCTGGAGGCACACCAGCAGAACACCCTGGTGATCCTGGACGAGGCCGGCTGGCCCGTCGGCGGCCGATACCGCGACAACCAGGGCTACTACTTCCGTGAATCCCACCGCCCTTCGCTGGAACGCAGACTTCCCGGCATCGGCTCGGTCAGCGACACCTTCGTCTCCGACGAGGTCACCGACGAACGCTTCGCCTACTACCTCGGCATCAACAACGTCCTCGGTCTGATCGGCGCGTTCGGAGCCCAGGGGCTCGCCGACGAACGCGTACTCATCGCCGCCTTCCGGCAGTTCCTTTCCGGCGCCACCGGACTCGGCTCCCCGCTGCCCGCCCAGCTGCTGGAGAGTCCCGCCCTGCGCTGCAAGGCCAACCTGCTGACCCGGCTGCACGGCCTCGACGAGCTCGTCGGCCCCGTGGACACCCAGTCCGTCTATGTCACCATCACCAACCCCCTTCGCGACTGACCACATTCGACTGAACACATCCGACCGACCGAACCGCCGAGAGGAGAGCGCCGTCATGACCGCGACCCGGCCCGCCGACGACGCGTCGGCCGGCGACCTGCTGGACACCCCCGCGGAGTGGGGGCCGGCCACCACAAGGGCCGGCGTGTTCCACCTCGTACCCGTACGGCTCCCATACGACCTGGAGCTGATCAGCCGCTGGATGAACGATCCGGCGGTGGCCGCGTTCTGGGAACTCGCGGGGTCCGAAGCCGTCACGGAGGCCCATCTGCTCGCACAGCTCGACGGCGACGGACGCAGCATCCCGTTCCTCGGAGTCCTGGACGGGGTCCCGATGAGCTACTGGGAGCTGTACCGCGCCGACCTCGACCCGATCGCCCGCCACTACCCCGCCCGCCCGCACGACACCGGCATCCATCTGCTCCTCGGAGGCGTCGCCGATCGCGGTCGCGGCGTGGGAACAACCCTCCTCAGAGCGGTCGGTGACCTGGTCCTCGACCACCGCCCCCGCTGCGCGCGTGTCATCGCCGAACCGGACCTGCGCAACACCCCTTCCGTCTCGGCCTTTCTCAGCGCCGGCTTCCGCCTCTCCGCCGAGATCGACCTTCCGGACAAGCGAGCCGCTCTCATGGTCCGCGAGCGCGCCTTCCGTGAACTGATGTGACGATCTGCTGTTCCACCTTCATCTCCCACCCGAGGAGTCCCCGTGTCAACGTCCCCTGCCACTCATGACTCCGCCGGTCCCGCCGGCCACATATCCACCGCCCGCCCCGCGGACCCGTCGGTACTGTTCTCCCCACCCGAACTGAACGTCCACGCCTGGAGCCGGGCAAGTCGGCGACTTCTCGCCAAAATGATTGGGGAGTTCGCATACGAGGAAGTCATCGATCCGGCCGCACTCCCCGGGGCGGCCCAGGGCGGCTACTCCCTCGCGCTCGACGCCGGTGAGACGCTCACCTTCCGCGCCGCAAGGGGCTCCTACGGCAGCTGGCGCGTCGACCCCGACTCGATGGAGTGCCAGGGCCGGCCCTTCACGGACCCCCTGCGCTTCCTCCTGATGTCCCGCGGGCTGCTCGCCCTCGACGGCGAAACCCTCGGCCATCTCGTACGGGAACTCACCACCACCCTCGCGGCCGACGCGAAGCTCGCCCACACGGCCCGCACCGCGGCGGACCTCGCGGACCTCGACTACGCGGAACTCGAGGGGCACCAGACCGGCCACCCCTGGATCGTGCTGAACAAGGGCAGGGTCGGCTTCTCCGCCACCGACACGGACCGCTGGGCTCCCGAGGCCCGCACCCCGGCCACCCTCCCGTGGATCGCGGCCAGCACCTCGCTCGCCACCTACCGGGGCATCGCCGGTCTTGACACCCCCGACCTGCTCTACGCCCTCGAACTCGACGATCCCGCACGCGAGCGCTTCGACGCCGTGCTCCGCGACCGGGGCCTCGACCCCGCCGACTACCTCTACCTCCCCGTACACCCCTGGCAGTGGGACGAGGTACTGGTCCAGCTCTACGCCCCGGCGATAGCCGAGGGAGCGATCGTCCCGCTCCCGACCGACGGCGACACACGGCTGCCGCAGCAGTCGATCCGTACGTTCCTGAACATTCAGCGGCCCGACCGGCACACGGTCAAACTGCCGCTGTCGATCCTCAACACACTCGTCTGGCGCGGCCTGCCGACCGAGCGCACCCTGGCCGCCCCCGCCGTCACCGCGTGGATGCACGGGGTACGCGACGCCGACCCGTTCCTCCGCGACGAATGCGGGGTGATCCTGCTGGGCGAAGTCGCCTCCGTGGCCGTCGAGCACCCGCTCTACGACCAACTCCCCGAAGTCCCGTACCAGTACAAGGAACTGCTCGGAGCCATCTGGCGCGAGCCCCTCCAGACCCGGCTGGCACCCGGCGAACGCGCCCGCACGCTCGCCTCCCTCATCCATACGGATCCGCACGGCCGGGCGTTCACCGCCGAACTGGCGGAGCGCTCCGGGCTCGCCGCCACCGACTGGCTCCAGCGGCTCTTCGCGGCGCTCCTGCCACCCCTCCTGCACTTCCTCTACCGGTACGGGACGGTGTTCTCCCCGCACGGCGAGAACGCCATCGTGGTCTTCGACTCCCACGATGTGCCGGTACGGCTGGCGATCAAGGACTTCGTCGACGATGTGAACCTCAGCGCGCGGCCCCTGCCGGAGCACGACGGCATGCCCGCCGACGTGCGGGAGATCCTCCTCACCGAGGAGCCCGCGTTCCTCACACAATTCATCCATTCAGGGCTCTTCGTCGGAGTCTTCCGCTATCTGGCGCCGCTCTGCCAGGAGCAGCTGGGTGTTCCGGAGGACGACTTCTGGTCGCTCGTACGGGCGGAGATCCTGCGGTATCACGCCCGGTTCCCGGAGCTGAAGGAGCGCTTCGAGACATTCGACCTGCTCACACCCCGGATCGCCCGCCTCTGCCTGAACCGGAACCGGCTGCACCTCGACGGCTACCGGGACCGCTCGGAGCGCCCGCACGCGGCTGTGCACGGCACCGTCCCGAACCCGCTGGCCGTCCGGCGGCCGGGCGAGTGACCTCCGTTGTCAGTGCCGCCCCGTAGGGTGGTCGGGCTATGACGAAGCCAACACTCAACGAGCTACTCCACGCCGCCGTCACCTCGGTCGGCGGCGTGGAACGGCCAGGCCAGGTCACCATGGCCGAGGCCGTCGCCGAAGCCATCGACGCCCCGTCCCATCTGCTCGTCCAGGCGGGCACCGGCACCGGAAAGTCCCTGGGCTATCTGGTGCCCGCCCTGGCCCACGGCGAGCGGGTGGTGGTGGCCACGGCGACCCTCGCGCTGCAACGCCAGCTCGTGGAGCGCGACCTTCCCCGCACGGTCGACGCGCTCCACCCGCTGCTGCGCCGGCGGCCCGATTTCGCCATGCTCAAGGGGCGGTCGAACTATCTCTGTCTGCACCGACTGCGCGAAGGCGTGCCGCAGGACGAGGAGGACGGGCTCTTCGACCAGTTCGAGGCGGCGGCGCCCTCCAGCCGGCTGGGCCAGGATCTGCTGCGCATGCGGGACTGGGCGGACGAGACGGAGACGGGCGATCGCGACGATCTGACGCCCGGGGTCTCGGACCGCGCCTGGTCCCAGGCGTCGGTGTCGTCCCGGGAGTGTCTGGGGGCGACGAAGTGCGCGTACGGCGCCGAGTGCTTCGCCGAGCTGGCGCGCGAGCGGGCGAAGCTCGCCGAGGTCGTGGTCACCAATCACGCGCTCCTCGCGATCGACGCGATCGAGGGCGCTCCGGTACTGCCGCAGCACGAGGTGCTGATCGTCGACGAGGCCCATGAGCTGGTCTCGCGGGTCACCGGCGTCGCGACCGGCGAGCTGACACCGGGGCAGGTGCAGCGTGCCGTGCGCCGCTCGGCGAAGCTGATCGACGAGAAGACGGCCGACGCGCTCCAGACGGCCGCCGAGTCGTTCGAGCGCGTCATGGAGCTGGCCCTGCCGGGACGGCTCGAAGAGATCCCCGAGGATCTCGGCTACGCGCTGATGGCGCTGCGTGACGCGGCGCGGACGGTGATCTCGGCGCTCGGCTCGACGCGGGACAAGTCCGTGCAGGACGAGGACGTCGTCCGCAAGCAGGCGCTCGCCTCGGTGGAGTCCATTCACGGCGTCGCGGAACGGATCGCCAACGGCTCCGAGTGGGACGTCGTCTGGTACGAGCGGCACGACCGGTTCGGCGCCTCCCTGCGGGTGGCGCCGCTCTCCGTGTCGGGCCTCCTGCGGGAGAAGCTGTTCACGGACCGCTCGGTCGTTCTGACCTCGGCCACGCTGAAGCTCGGCGGCGACTTCAACGGGGTGGGCGCCTCGCTCGGTCTGGCGCCGGAGGGCACGGAGGGGGAGGACATCCCTCAGTGGAAGGGCATCGACGTCGGCTCGCCCTTCGACTACCGCAAGCAGGGAATCCTCTATGTCGCCCGCCATCTGGCCACGCCGGGCCGGGAAGGCTCGCGCGGCGACATGATGGACGAGCTGGCGGAGCTGGTGGAGGCCGCCGGCGGGCGTACGCTCGGGCTCTTCTCCTCCATGCGTGCCGCACAGGCCGCCGCGGAGGACCTGCGGGGGCGGCTCGAATCGCCGATTCTGCTCCAGGGCGAGGAGACCCTCGGTGAACTGATCAAGGCGTTCGCAGCGGACCCCAAGACCTGTCTGTTCGGCACACTGTCGCTGTGGCAGGGCGTCGATGTGCCGGGACCGAGTTCTCAGCTGGTCGTGATGGACCGGATTCCTTTTCCGCGCCCCGACGACCCGCTGATGAGCGCACGCCAGAAGGCGGTGGAGGAGGCGGGCGGCAATGGGTTCATGTCGGTGGCCGCGACGCATGCCGCGCTGCTGATGGCGCAGGGCGCCGGAAGGCTGGTGCGGGCGAGCGGGGACCGGGGTGTGGTGGCCGTCCTCGATCCGCGGCTGGCCAACGCGCGGTACGGCAGCTTCCTGCGCGCCTCGCTGCCGGATTTCTGGTACACGACCGACCGCAATACGGTACGCCGGTCCCTTGCCGCGATCGACGCGACGGCCGTGGCCGACGGACGGTAGCCGCCGGGCCGGGCGCGTACCCGTATACGCGGAGTTGCGGTACACGAGCGTCCTGCGTGTACCGCAACTGGGGACGGAGTGTGAACGAGCGGCGTCAGACCCGCCGGAGGACGGCCACCACCTTGCCGAGGATGGTCGCGTCATCGCCGGGAATCGGCTGATACGACGCGTTGTGCGGGAGGAGCCAGACATGGCCCTCCTCGCGCCGGAAGCGCTTGACGGTCGCCTCCCCGTCGAGCATGGCGGCGACGATGTCGCCGTTCTCCGCGACGGGCTGGCGGCGGACCGTCACCCAGTCGCCGTCGCAGATCGCTGCCTCGATCATGGAGTCGCCCACGACCTTCAGGACGAACAGCTCTCCGTCACCCACCAGCTGGCGGGGGAGCGGGAACACATCCTCGACGGACTCCTCCGCGAGGATCGGCCCTCCGGCGGCGATCCGGCCGACGAGCGGCACGTACGAGGCAGCCGGCTTGCCGGTCGTGTCCGTCTGCTGGGTGCTCGGCTGGTCCGAGCCGCGGACCTCGTACGCCCTCGGGCGGTGCGGGTCGCGGCGCAGGAAGCCCTTGCGCTCCAGGGCCATCAGCTGATGCGCCACGGACGATGTGCTGGAGAGGCCCACGGCCTGGCCGATCTCCCGCATCGAGGGCGGGTAGCCCCTCCGTTGTACGGAATCGCGGATGACCTCGATGACCCTCCGCTGCCTGTCCGTGAGACCGGAGCTGTCCGCCCTGATCCCTGGAGGCCGGCCGGGCAGCGAGCGGGTGGGCTTGGCGCCCTCCGGATTCATGATCGCGTCATTCATGGCATGCACCGGCTCGAATCGGCTCTGGGAGCGGTCCTGGGCAGTGATGGTGGCACTGTCTGCGGTGGTGGTCACGTCGGCCCCTCTCGAAATGTTCTCCCTAGCTGGACAACGGTAGTAGCTTTCGAAAGGTTGCGCCAAACACACGTTCGAGTGAAAAATCGAAGAGTGCCTACTTTGAGTATCTGTCTGGGTGTATAGGACGCTCTTTCGGTCGTTCGGCGGGCCTCCGTCGTCACGCTGCCGTCAGGTCGGTGTGACGGTGTGTTCCGGGGGCGGCCCCAGTCTTCCACCGGGTGGCCCGCCAGTGGCGGCGCCGCGCCCTTCCCGTACTCTCGGGGCCGGTCGGTGAAGCGTTCGGCCGCCACCCCGACACGCGACACGCGCTGGGTCCTGGTTTGCGGTAAAACCCCAGATCTAGTGGTTGGATTGTCGCAACCACCCAGAGGTTGTGGTCCCCGTGCGAGAGCGGGCGAGACATCGCCTATGCTGGGGATCGCTTCGAGGGGCTCTTTCCGGGCCCTGACGGGTCTATTTCGTCGCGCTGTGAAGAAGGGTTGGTAACCATGCACTGTCCCTTCTGCAGGCACCCCGACAGCCGTGTGGTCGACAGTCGCACCACCGACGACGGGACGTCCATCCGGCGCCGCCGTCAGTGCCCCGACTGCTCCCGTCGTTTCACGACGGTCGAGACCGCCTCACTCATGGTGATCAAGCGCAGCGGCGTCACAGAACCCTTCAGCCGTACCAAGGTCATCTCCGGCGTGCGCAAGGCGTGCCAGGGGCGGCCGGTCACCGAGGACGCCCTCGCCAAGCTCGGCCAGCGGGTCGAGGAGGCGGTACGCGCCACCGGGAGCGCCGAGCTGACCACCCACGACGTGGGGCTTGCCATACTCGGCCCGTTGCAGGAACTCGACCTCGTCGCGTACCTGCGCTTCGCGTCCGTGTACCGGGCGTTCAACTCGCTCGAAGACTTCGAGGCCGCCATCGCGGAACTGCGCGAGCGGCCCCATTCAGAGGAATGCGGCGTCGACGGGGCCACCGAGGTCCCCGTACCCGCCACCGCCGCGGACTGACCGGCCGGCTCGATCCTGGCCGCTCCGCGGTGATGACAGACCTGTCCCGGGTGTGCTCCGTGCATGCCCGAGGCACCAGACAACAGCCCGTGCCACGGGAAGAACATGGCACTTCAGGGCGTTTTTGTACGTACATGGGAGGCGGCATGACAGAGACGGCGAGCGGCCCGGCACGAGGTACCCGAGCCAAGGGGACCAAGAGCGCCAAGGGGTTGCGCATCGAGCGAATCCACACGACCCCCGGTGTGCATCCGTACGACGAGGTCGTCTGGGAACGCCGTGACGTCGTCATGACCAATTGGCGCGACGGCTCGGTCAATTTCGAGCAGCGTGGCGTCGAGTTCCCCGACTTCTGGTCGCTGAACGCGGTCAACATCGTCACCAGTAAGTATTTCCGCGGGGCCGTCGGCACCCCGCAGCGCGAGACCGGGCTGAAGCAGCTGATCGACCGGATCGTGAAGACGTACCGCAAGGCCGGTGAGGACCACCAGTACTTCACCTCGCCCGCCGACGCCGAGATCTTCGAGCACGAGCTGGCCTACGCCCTCCTGCACCAGATCTTCAGCTTCAACTCGCCGGTCTGGTTCAACGTCGGCACGCCCCAGCCGCAGCAGGTCTCGGCGTGCTTCATCCTGTCGGTCGACGACTCCATGGACTCGATCCTCGACTGGTACAAGGAAGAGGGAATGATCTTCAAGGGGGGCTCGGGCGCCGGCCTGAACCTCTCCCGGATCCGCTCCTCCAAGGAGCTCCTCTCCTCCGGCGGCAACGCCTCCGGCCCGGTCTCCTTCATGCGCGGCGCCGACGCCTCCGCCGGAACCATCAAGTCCGGTGGCGCCACGCGGCGGGCCGCCAAGATGGTCATCCTCGACGTCGACCACCCCGACATCGAGGACTTCATCGAGACCAAGGTGAAGGAGGAGGAGAAGATCCGCGCCCTGCGCGACGCGGGCTTCGACATGGACCTGGGCGGCGACGACATCACGTCCGTCCAGTACCAGAACGCCAACAACTCGGTCCGCGTGAACGACGAGTTCATGAAGGCCGTCGAGGCGGGCGGCAAGTTCGGGCTGCGTGCCCGGATGACCGGCGACGTCATCGAAGAGGTCGAGGCCAAGAGCCTCTTCCGCAAGATGGCCGAAGCCGCCTGGGCCTGTGCCGACCCGGGCATCCAGTACGACGACACGATCAACCGCTGGCACACCTGCCCCGAGTCCGGCCGGATCAACGGCTCGAACCCGTGCAGCGAGTACATGCACCTGGACAACACCTCGTGCAACCTCGCCTCGCTGAACCTGATGAAGTTCCTCAAGGACGACGGCAAGGGCAACCAGTCCTTCGAGTCCGAGCGCTTCGCCAAGGTCGTCGAGCTGGTCATCACCGCGATGGACATCTCCATCTGCTTCGCGGACTTCCCGACGCAGAAGATCGGCGAGAACACCCGCGCCTTCCGTCAGCTCGGCATCGGCTACGCCAACCTCGGCGCCCTGCTGATGGCCACGGGTCACGCGTACGACTCCGTGGGGGGCCGCGCGCTGGCCGGCGCCATCACCTCGCTGATGACGGGGACCTCGTACCGGCGCTCCGCCGAGCTGGCGGCGGTCGTCGGCGCGTACGACGGCTACGCCCGCAACGCCGAGCCGCACAAGCGCGTCATGAAGCAGCACTCCGACGCCAACGCCGCGGCCGTTCACGTGGACGACCTGGACGGTCCGGTCTGGGCCGCCGCCACCGAGGCCTGGCAGGACGTGCTGCGCCTCGGCGAGAAGAACGGCTTCCGCAACGCCCAGGCGTCGGTCATCGCGCCGACCGGCACCATCGGTCTCGCGATGTCCTGCGACACCACCGGTCTTGAGCCCGACCTCGCCCTGGTCAAGTTCAAGAAGCTGGTCGGCGGCGGTTCGATGCAGATCGTCAACGGCACAGTTCCGCAGGCGCTGCGCCGCCTCGGCTACCAGCCCGAGCAGATCGAGGCGATCGTCGCCCACATCGCCGAGAACGGCGTGGTCGTCGACGCGCCCGGTCTGAAGACCGAGCACTACGAGGTCTTCGACTGCGCGATGGGCGAGCGCTCCATCTCCGCCATGGGGCATGTCCGCATGATGGCGGCCATCCAGCCGTGGATCAGCGGTGCGCTCTCCAAGACGGTGAACCTTCCGGAGACCGCCACCGTCGAGGACGTCGAAGAGGTCTACTTCGAGGCGTGGAAGATGGGCGTCAAGGCGCTCGCGATCTACCGCGACAACTGCAAGGTCGGCCAGCCCCTCTCCGCCAAGAAGAAGGAGGAGGAGAAGGTCACCGAGAAGGCCGAGGACACCATCCGCCAGGCGGTGGAGAAGGTCATCGAGTACCGCCCGGTCCGCAAGCGTCTGCCCAAGGGCCGGCCCGGTCTCACCACCTCCTTCACGGTCGGCGGTGCCGAGGGGTACATGACGGCCAATTCCTACCCCGACGACGGTCTCGGTGAGGTCTTCCTCAAGATGTCCAAGCAGGGTTCGACCCTCGCGGGGATGATGGACGCCTTCTCGATCGCCGTCTCGGTCGGTCTCCAGTACGGCGTTCCGCTGGAGACGTACGTCTCGAAGTTCACCAACATGCGCTTCGAGCCGGCCGGCATGACGGACGACCCGGACGTGCGGATGGCGCAGTCGATCGTCGACTACATCTTCCGCCGTCTCGCGCTGGACTTCCTGCCCTTCGAGACCCGCTCGGCCCTCGGTATCCACTCGGCCGAGGAGCGGCAGCGCCACCTGGACACCGGTTCGTACGAACCGTCCCTGGACGAGGACGGTCTCGACGCCGAGAGCCTGACCCCGGCCCCGCGGGCACCGGAGCCGGTCGCGCCCAAGGCGGCGGCCGTACCGGCGCCGAAGGTGGCGCACACCTCGGCGGAGCTGGTCGAGATGCAGCTGGGCATCAGCGCCGACGCGCCGCTCTGCTTCTCCTGCGGCACCAAGATGCAGCGGGCGGGCTCCTGCTACATCTGCGAGGGATGCGGCTCCACCAGCGGGTGCAGCTGATCCGATGATCCGTACGCGGCCGGTCGGCCGCGTACGGATACGCGCTTCGAGGGGCGGTGGGCCGGTCGGTCCGCCGCCCCTCGGGGCTGCTCCGCGGGTCAGGCGCCCATCCGCGCGCCGAAGGACTGCGGGTCGGTGTCTGGGAAGCCCCGGACGGACGGGCGGAACAGCCAGGAGCCCGAGGGCTCACGGGTGAACTCCGCGACCGTCGCGGCGGTGGCGTCGGCGAGTCCCGTGAGGTCCTGCTCGGCCAGCTCCGTGTATCCCTCCATGATCCGGACGGCGGGGTTGGCTATCTCGCCGAACGTCCGGTGCCCGTCGCGCTGCTGAATGGCCACACCGACCACCACGCGGACATAGCCGGATCCCAGCCGGTCCAGCTCCAGCGTCATCTCCTCGTCGTCACCGAAGCCCTGGCCGGTGCGGCTCTCCCGGTCCAGGGTGATCGTCCCGTCCGGGGAGCGGCTGCCGAAGTGGACCAGGTAGGCGGGCACCGTCGGGGCGTCGGCCGTGAAGGTCGCCGCCACGATGTCGAGATCGTGCGGCGGACCGCCCCTGGGGCTCGGGTCCCACTTGAGCGCGACCTCGACCTTGGACACTCCCCTGTTGAGACTGCTCACCAGTCTTCCCCCTCCGTCGGACCGTTGGACATCGGACCGTCGGACCCAAGGCTAGTCCGGGGGTACGACAACGCACCGGGTGATCTGTCCAGTTGGCGCCATCTTGGCCGGTACTCGCCCCAACTGAGAGGGGTACGCCGTTCACGGCCGCTCCGTATCGCATCGGTATCGCCTCCCCCGGGAGAGTGACCGGTGCCACGTCCCGCGCCGTACGATGGCGCCGTGCTGGTCAAGTGGATTCGCTGCACCGTGGTCGACCGTCGAGGTTTCGAACGTGGACAGCGGAAATGGGCGGGGTTGCTCGGTGAGCCGGGATTCCGGGGACAGAGCGGGGGATGGAGCAGGGCGAGGCCGGGCGTGGTCCATGTGTTCGCGTTCTGGGAGAGCCGCGCGTTCTACGACTCGTTCATGGCGCGCTCGCACGACCGGCTGGCCGCTTCGCAGGTGGGGACGTTCAAGGACATCCAGGTCAAGCTCTTCGACTACCGCTTCGATGTGAAGACGGGTTTCGAGCCGCGGTTCACCGACGCGGATGTGGTCCGGTTCGCGCACTGCAAGGTGCACGAGGACCGGGTGGAGCACTTCGCGCTGATGCAGGAGAAGGTCTGGAACCCTGCGATGGCCGGATCGCCCGGCATGGTGCGGGGGGTGTTCGGCGAGGCGCCCGGCCACGAGTTCATCGTGCTCTCGATGTGGCAGTCGGCCGCGGAGCACGGAAAGTACCGGGCCGAGCGCGTCGAGCGGCTGACGCTGCGCGCCCAGACGGCCTCGGACGTGGCGGCGCTGGCGGGGGACGTCGTCGACCTCGAAGCGTCCTGGACGGTGTGACCGGGACTTTCCGGCCATGTCTGTTTCTTCCCTGGCTGCGCCGAATGGCCGGTAGTCAGGGGTACCGGTCGTACTATCGGATCCGGCCCGATCTAGGGTCGGGGCATGGCGCGACCGCAACGCATCGTCCTGGTCCGGCACGGCGAGTCGGAGGGCAACGCCGACGACACCGTGTACGAGCGGGAACCGGACCATGCCCTGGCGCTCACCGGAATCGGCCGCGGACAGGCCGAGGAGACCGGGGCGCGGCTGCGCGCGCTCTTCGGCGGGGAGCGGATCAACGTCTTCGTCTCCCCGTACCGCCGTACCCATCAGACCCTGCAGGCCTTCGGCCTGGACCCCGAACAGGTGCGGATACGGGAGGAGCCCCGGCTGCGCGAGCAGGACTGGGGGAACTGGCAGGACCGGGACGACGTCCGCCTCCAGAAGGCGTACCGGGACGCGTACGGGCACTTCTTCTACCGCTTCGCGCAGGGCGAGTCCGGCGCCGATGTGTACGACCGCGTCAGCGCGTTCCTGGAATCCCTCCACCGCAGTTTCGACGCGCCGGACTCGCCGGAGAACGTGCTGCTGGTGACCCACGGGCTGACCATGCGGCTGTTCTGCATGCGGTGGTTCCACTGGTCGGTGGCTGAATTCGAGTCACTGTCGAACCCCGGCAACGCGGAGACCAGAACCCTGCTGCTGGGCGCGGACGGCCGGTACACCCTGGACCGCCCCTTCGACCGCTGGCGTCTCCCCGAGCCGTACGGCCGTACGGGATAAAGCCGTAGCGGACAGAGCCGTACCGGATAGAATGAATGTGCGATGACCGTTGATTCCCTGCCCGGCCGGAGCCCCGGCCAGCGCTTCGAGCGCGCTCTTGCCAGCCTGCGAGGGCTGGCCGTGGGAGACGCCTTGGGCTCCCAGTTCTTCGTACCGTCCAACTATCCACTGCTGAAGCGGCGCGAGCTGCCGCCGGGCGACTGGCAGTGGACCGACGACACCGAGATGGGCGCTTCGGTCCTGGCGGTGCTGGCCGTGCACGGCCGTATCGACCAGGACGCGCTCGCGCGCTCGTTCGCCGACAACCACGATTTCGACCGGGGATACGGTCCCGCCGTCAACCGGATGCTCCGGCTCGTCCGGGAGGGCGGCGACTGGCGTGAACTCGCCGCCGGGCTCTTCGACGGGCAGGGCTCGTGGGGCAACGGCGCCGCGATGCGCATCGCGCCGCTCGGCGCCTGGTACGCGGACGACCCGGAGCAGGCCACACACCAGGCCGAGGTCTCCGCGTACACCACCCACCAGCACCGCGAGGCCGTGGCCGGCGCGATGGCGGTGGCCGCCGCCGCTGCCCTGGCGGCTTCCCCGGCGGGTCCGCCCTCGCCCGAGGCGCTGCTCGACGGGGTGGTGGCGCTGGTGCCGCGCAGCGCCGTCGGCGCGGGCCTGCGCCGGGCCCGCGACATGCTGGACTACGCGGACGCGGGCACGGTCGCCGCGGTCCTCGGCAGCGGCCGGCGCACCAGCGCGCACGACACGGTGCCCTTCGCCCTGTGGTCCGCCGCCCGCGCGCTCGACGACTACGAGCGCGGCTTCTGGACCACGGCCCAGGCGGGCGGGGACACCGATACGACCTGCGCGATCGCCGGGGGAGTGATCTCCGCCGGCCCTGCGGGGGCGCCGCCGGAGCACTGGCGGGCGCGGACAGAGGCGCTCCCGGACTGGCTGCCGTCCGCCGCCTCCGTCCGCTGAACCGGATCAGGGTGCCGGCCGGACAGGCCCCGGGGCACGGCGAGTTGGGCCCGGAACGGCCGCGCGCGAGCCGGCCGCGGAGCCCGCGGCAGGGTTCCGCACCGGACGGGTGGTACCCGGTCTGTCGTACCCGGTGCGGGCGGCGTAACCTGGCTAGTGCCATGCCGTACGAACCACCCACGCACACCGTTGAGCGCTCGCTGCGCGCCACCACCGACGCCAGGATCATCGCGGGCGTCGACGAGGTCGGACGCGGCGCGTGGGCCGGACCCGTCACGGTGTGCGCGGCCGTCACGGGACTGCGCAGGCCGCCCGCCGGTCTCACCGACTCCAAGCTGATCAGCCCCAAACGCCGTACGGAGCTGGTCGGCGAACTGGAGGCGTGGGTCACCTCGTACGCCCTCGGGCACTCCTCCCCGGAGGAGATCGACGCCCTCGGGATGACCGCGGCGCTCAGGCTCGCCGCCGTACGCGCCCTGGAGGCGCTGCCGGTGCGGCCCGACGCGGTGATCCTCGACGGCAAGCACGACTATCTCGGAGGGCCCTGGAAGGTGCGTACGGTCATCAAGGGCGATCAGTCCTGCATCTCGGTGGCGGCCGCCTCGGTGCTCGCCAAGGTGCGCAGGGACGCCATGATGGCCGAACTGGGCGCCGGGTCCGAGGAGTACGTCCCCTTCGCCTTCGACGCCAACGCGGGCTATCCCTCGCCCGTGCACAAGGCGGCGCTGGAGGAGCGGGGCCCGACGGCGCACCACCGGCTCTCGTGGTCCTATCTCGACGCGCTGCCCCGATGGCGGCACCTCAAGAAGGTCCGGGTCTCCGCGGAGGCCGCGGCCATGGAAAGCGGGGGCCAACTCGGCTTCGATTTCTGAACGTCCGGCGTTCCGGGCCGCACCGCGGTCCGGAACGTTCGGTGCTCTTCTCGCCCATGTGCCCTTCCGGCAGTGGGTATGGGTACGAATGTGCCCACCCGCCGATGCGTTTAGCACCGGTGTTTGATAGACATCCAGTCATGCCTCTCATCCCTCAGGAGCCTCAGATTCACGAGAGAGCCCAGGGTCCCAGCGCCGCGCCGGCCACCGGCCGCACCGCGCCGACCCCTCGTCCTGTACCCGGTCCGCGTCCCGTCCCCGGGCCGCGCTCCGCCGCGACGCCGCGTCCCGGACGTCCGGGTCCCGGTCCCGCGAGGCCCGCGCCGCCGGCGCAGCGCTCGCAGTCCGCCGGCCAGCCGAAGGCGCCCGGCACCTCCACTCCCAACTCCCCTTCCGCACCCCGGATCCAGCTCGTCCCGGCCACGGCCGAGGGCGCGCTCGACGCCGCGGAGGAGGCGGTCGACCTGCTGCTCGACGCCGGTCGCGCGCCGGGCGGCATCCTCGTGCTCACCACCGGTGAACAGCACCCGTGGGCCACCCACGAGCTGTCCTTCGGCGAGGCCGCGTACTGGGCGCAGCACGACGCGAGCGAAGACGTGTTCTTCGCCGACGCCGCCGCTGTCACCCGTGCGCGACCCCGGCCCGTCGTGGTCGTCGTGGTGAACGGCGGCGGTGACGAAGCCGTCGCCCGGGTGCTGCCCCTGGCCCGGGAGCGGGCCGCCGAACTGCTCGTCGTGTGCGGCGACTCCGCGAAGATCAACCCCGTGCTCGGCGCGGGCGTCTGAGCCGTACGACATCCGGTGCGCCTCCGGTCGGGCGGAAGCGCACGTCGTACGGCCAGGTCGTGACCCGGCTGCCCGCTCCGGGGCGGCCGGGCCGCCGTGCGTCAGCGGGCGGCCGTACGCCGGAGCGCCTCCATGGCGCCACCGCCACCGCGCAGCGGTGAGGGCGCGGGCTCGGCGGCCGTCTCCGCGAGAGCGGCGGGCGGCGACTCGGAGCTGGGACGACGGCCACCGCGGCCCTCGCCCAGCACCTGCCAGCCGCCGCGCGTCAGCGTGATGTACGCCCCGCAGCGCAGTCCGTGCAGGGTGCAGGCGTCCCGCAGGCCCCAGAGCCACGCTCCGTCCTCCTCCGTCCAGCGCTCGTCGCCCTCGCGGCAGTAGAGCAGCACGGCGGTGCGGACGGGCGTGCGACGGCGCAGATCGTGCGGGATGACGCGGCGCAGATGGGCCAGCAGCGCGTTCCGGAACTCCCAGCCGTCCACCGGCACGGCGCGTGGCACGAACGACGCGCTGGCGGCGAGCCGTTCCTCATGGTCGAGCACGGCCACGACGGCGGTCCCCGGCACGGGCCCGTGCCGGCTGTGCAGGCCGCTGACGACCTCGCGGGGATCCCGGAGCAGCGGAATTCCCGCCGCCGCCCACTCGGCGGGTTCGAGCATCCTGGCGAGGCGGCTGACGGAAACGGCCGGATTGTTCATCGAACCGGCTGCGGACGGAGCGAATCCGAAGGTCACGTTCCTCCCTTCGCATACGCGCCCACACTGCGGGCAGGGTTGGGTGGGCACGCGCCGCGGCACAGCCCTGGCGGATCGCGAACGGGCCGTGCGGGGGCAGTTCCAATTCTCACCGGCGCGGGGGCGCGCGGCAACGAGCAATTGGCGCCGCCGACCGGAATGCGGAGAAATGACGGTCATATCCCTGCCGCTATCCACCGCGGACAGCGCTTCCGCTCAGGTCTGAACGGCGAGGACCAGCGGGAACACCCCCTCCGCACCGGCCCGGAGCAGCAGCCGCGCGGCCACCGCGAGCGTCCAGCCGGTGTCCGAGAGATCGTCGACGAGCAGCACGGGGCCGCCGGCGGACGCCAGGGCGGCGGCCAGCTCGGGCGGCACCGCCAGAGTCCTGTGCAGCGCCCGTACCCGCTGCGCGCTGTTCGTACGGGAGAGAACGCCGTCGGCCTCATCCGGAGTGGAGGTGACCGTGCCGAGCAGGGGCATCCGGCCGGCCTCCGCGATCCGGCCGCCGAGCGACCCGACGAGCAGGGGCCTGCCGTACGAGGCGACGGTGACCACCCCGACGGGCCGGGGCGGCGCGTCGGGCGCGCCGGAGGCCCAACCGCCAGGCCCCTTCGCCCAGTCGGCGAGCACGCTCACCACCGCGCCCGCCACATCGTCGGACACCGGGCCGTCCTGGGACTGTGGCGCGAGCAGGGGACGGAGCCGGTTCCCCCAGCCGATGTCGGACAGCCGGCCCAGCGCGCGCCCCGGGAAGGACTGTTCCCCCGGGGGAATGCGGCCCTTGAGATCGACACCGACCGCCGCCAGCCCGGTCGGCCACATCTTCCGGGGCTCCACCTCGACTCCCGGTCTGCCCAGCTCGCCCCGCGCGGCGTCCAGGGCCGCGCCGGTCACCTTGTCCTCGAACCGCGCCCCCGCGCAGTTGTCGCACCGCCCGCAGGCGACGGCCTTCTCGTCGTCCAGCTGCCGGCGCAGGAACTCCATCCGGCAGCCGGTCCCCGACGCGTAGTCCCGCATGGCCTGCTGCTCGGCCCCGCGCTGCCGCGCCACCCAGGCGTACCGCTCGGTGTCGTAGACCCACGGCCGGCCCGTGGCCGTCCAGCCGCCCTTCACCCGCCGTACCGCGCCGTCCACGTCCAGCACCTTGAGCATCGTCTCCAGCCGGGTGCGCCGCAGCTCCACCAGCGGCTCCAGCGCCGGCAGCGACAGCGGCCGGTCGGCCCGTCCCAGCACATCGAGGGTGCGGCGGACCAGCTCCTCCGGAGGGAAGGCGACCGAGGCGAAGTACTGCCAGATCGCCTCGTCCTCCTTGCCCGGCAGCAGCAGCACCTCGGCATGCGCCACCCCGCGGCCGGCACGGCCCACCTGCTGGTAGTACGCGATGGGCGAGGACGGCGAACCGAGATGGACCACGAATCCGAGATCGGGCTTGTCGAACCCCATGCCGAGCGCGGAGGTGGCGACCAGCGCCTTGACCCGGTTGGCCAGCAGATCGTCCTCCGCCTGCTGGCGCTCCGCGTTCTCCGTACGTCCCGTGTACGAGGCGACCGTGTGCCCGCACTGACGCAGAAACGCGGTGACCTCCTCGGCCGCCGCGACCGTGAGGGTGTAGATGATCCCCGACCCCGGCAGCTCGGTCAGATGGTCGGCCAGCCAGGCCAGCCGGTGGGCCGCGTCCGGCAGCCGGAGCACATGCAGGCTGAGGCTCTCCCGGTCCAGCGGCCCGCGCAGCACCAGCGCGTCCGTCCCCGCCCCCGTCCCCAACTGCTCGGCCACGTCGGCCGTCACCCGGGAGTTCGCCGTGGCCGTGGTGGCGAGGACCGGAACTCCGGACGGCAGCTCCGCGAGCATGGTCCGCAGCCGCCGGTAGTCGGGCCGGAAATCGTGGCCCCAGTCGGAGATGCAGTGCGCCTCGTCCACCACCAGCAGGCCGGTCGCCGCGGCGAGCCGGGGCAGGACCTGGTCGCGGAAGTCCGGATTGTTCAGCCGCTCCGGGCTGACCAGCAGGACATCGACCTCGCCCCCGGCCACCTCCGCCTGGATGGTGTCCCACTCCTCGGCGTTGGACGAATTGATCGTCCTGGCCCGGATCCCGGCCCGGGCGGCGGCCTCCACCTGATTGCGCATCAGCGCGAGCAGCGGGGAGACGATCACGGTCGGGCCGGCGCCGGCCGCCCGCAGCAGCGAGGTCGCGACGAAGTAGACCGCCGACTTCCCCCAGCCGGTGCGCTGGACGACCAGGGCCCTGCGTCTGTCGGCGACGAGCGCCTCGATGGCCCGCCACTGGTCCTCACGCAGCCGGGCGGAGCCGTCGGCGCTCCCGACAAGACGGGCGAGTACGGAGTCGGCCGAGGCCCGGAGAGCTGCGCGGTCTGGGTTGGTCATGCCCCCATGCAACCCGATGGCTCCGACAAACCGCGAATGTGTCCGACCCCCTGTGGATAACTTTATCCACAGGGGTCGCGGGAAATGGCCGTGCCGCGAGACCGTCGAGCCATGAACACGCACAAGCACCACGAACCGACCGGATCCGCCGCCGAGCAGCGGATCACCCTGCGCAGCCCCGCCGAACTCGCGGACGCCCTTCCGTACGTGCTCGGCTTCCACCCCGACGACTCGGTCGTCATGGTCGCGCTCCACGGTGAGCGGGGGCGCTTCGGCGGGCGGCTCAGGCTCGGCATCCCGCGCTCGCCGCAGGAGTGGCCGCCGGTGGCCGAGCAGCTCGCCGAGTGCCTGATCGAGGGCAGCGAGCGGCGCGGCTCCCGGCCCGACGGCGTGGTCGCCTTCCTCTGCCAGGACCCGGCGGAGGGGGAGACCGGCCGACAGGTGATGGAGCGGCTGCGGCCCTTCGCGCAACGGCTGCGGACCGCCTGCGGAAGTCTCGACGTGCCCGTGCACGAGGTGCTCTGCATCTCCGGCGGACGTTTCTGGTCCTACTGCTGCCCCGACACACGCTGCTGCCCGCCGGAGGGCACCGGCCTTGCCCTGCCCGGTACGTCGGTGATGGCCGCCGCCGCCACCTACGCCGGGGTCCAGGTCCGGGGATCGCTGCGCGACATGGAGGCCCGGCTGGAACCCTGGCGCACCCCGGCCGCCGAGGAGCAGGAACGCGCGCTCGACGACGCGGGCACCGCGCTCGTACCCAGGATCCTGACCGGCGGGAGCCGGGAACAGGTCGGTACGGAGACCCTGGAACTGGCCCGCGGCCTGATGGGGAAGCTGGCACGGGCGGAGCGGCTGCCGGGTGCGGCGCCCGCCCGGCAGGACGCCGAGGACGACCGGCTGATCAGCCACGAGGAGGCGGCGGCCGTGATTCTCGGCCTCCAGGACAGGGAGACCCGGGACCGCGCCGCCGAGTGGATGGAAGGCGCGGAGGCCGCGCCCGCGCTGCGGCTCTGGCGCGCGCTCTCCCGGCGCTGCGTCGGTTCGTACGCCGAACACGCGGCGGCCCCGCTGGCCCTGGCCGGCTGGGTCGCCTGGTCCACCGGTGACGAGCCCGGCGCCCGGGTCGCCCTCGGGCTCGCCCTGCGGCTCGACCCGAAATACGTCTTCGCCCAACTGCTCCACCAGGCGTGCAACGAGGGGCTCGACCCGGAGGCGCTGCGCCGCTGTCTGCGTGAGGAGCGCGGCAGCCGCGAGCCGGCCGGCTCGCGCAAGCCCGGCGGGCGGGCCGGCCGGGTCGGGCGTGGCGTGGGGCGTCCGGCCGCCGGGGCGCGTCGGCCGAAGACCCAGCGGGTCCTGCCGCGGACGGGGTCCCGGGCGGGTGTGAGGACGGGCCGGGACCGCGCGGGGCGGAGCGGGCAGCGTGGGAGCAGGACCGGGCGATGACGGCCGTGGTCATCGGGCGGGCGGACGGATGGCCGAGAAGTACCGGCCGAGGTCGACGGAAGGACTGTTTATCGTCAGGCAGACGACTATGATCGCCGCATGCCCCCCTACGACCCGTCGGCCTTCCCTGCGTTCGCTGTCACCGTCGATCTGGTGGTGCTCACCGTGCGCCGCCACGCGCTCTGCGCACTGGTCGTGCGGCGCGGGGAGCCGCCCTTCCAGGGGCGGTGGGCGCTGCCCGGCGGCTTCGTCCGGGGCGACGAGGACCTCGCCGCGGCGGCGGCACGCGAACTGGCCGAGGAGACCGGGCTCTGCGCGCACGACCCGGTGTCCCCGGCGCCCGGGAACGCGGCCCATCTCGAACAGCTCGCCACCTACGGAGATCCCGGTCGGGACCCCAGGATGCGGGTGGTCAGCGTGGCGCATCTGGCGCTGTCGCCCGATCTCCCGGCGCCCCGGGCCGGGGGCGACGCCAACAGCGCGCGCTGGGCCCCGGTGGACGCGCTGCTCGGCCAGGAGGGCGGCTTCGCCCGGGAGGACGAGCAGCCCGCGCCGCTCGCCTTCGACCATGCGCGGATCCTGGCGGACGGGGTGGAGCGGGCCCGGTCCAAAATCGAATACTCCTCGCTGGCCACGGCGTTCTGCCCGTCCGAGTTCACCGTCGGCGAGCTGCGCCGGGTGTACGAGGCGGTGTGGGGGGTGGTGCTCGATCCCAGGAACTTCCACCGCAAGGTGACGGGCACGCCGGGCTTCCTGGTCCCGTCGGGCGGCACCACCACCCGGCAGGGCGGCCGGCCCGCCCAGCTGTTCCGGGCCGGCGGAGCGACCGTCCTCAACCCGCCGATGCTGCGCCCCGAGGTCTGAGCGCCGAAGTCCGGGAGCCGGGCCGGGGCTTCGGGGGCGGAGGGCGCCGGGGCGGGGCGTGGGCCGGACACCCGGCACACGCCCTACGCCGCAAGTCGGACATATAGCGTTATCTTGCTGGGGTATCCGCTCCACAGCCGAGCGGTCCCGCCCCTTCCGCGAGAGAAGCGATGCTCCAGGCCATCGGACTGACCAGCGCCCCCCGTCGAGACCTCACACCCGCCGTGGACGATCTGACCTTCGAGGCGCCGCCGGGCTCCGTCACCGCGCTGCTCGGTGCCCCCGGTGCCGGAAAGACCACCGCGCTCCGGCTGATGCTCGAACTCGAACCGGGGCGCGGCGTCACCTACTTCCGCGGCCGGCCGCTCCACCGCATCGGTCATCCGGCCCGGGAGATCGGGGTGCTCCTCGGTGATGTGCCGGGCCATCCCGCGCGTACCGCCAGGGGGCAGCTCAGGATGGTCTGCGCCGCCGCGGGCGTGCCCGCCTCGCGCGCCGACGAACTCCTCGACGTCGTCGGGCTCGGCGCGCTGCGCGACGAGCGCCTCGGCTCCCTCTCGCTCGGGATGGACCGCAGGCTCGGGCTCGCCTCGGCGCTGCTTGGCGACCCGCACACGCTTCTGCTCGACGCGCCCTCGGCGGGTCTCTCGCCCCGCGAGAACAGCTGGCTGCACGGACTGCTGCGCGCCCACGCCGGACACGGCGGCACCGTGCTCTACACCACCAGCGACCCCAAGGAGGCGGCCAGGACCGCCGACCGGGTCGTCACCGTCGACGGGGGCCGGCTCGTCGCCGACCAGGACGCGGCCTCCTTCGCCCGTACCCGGCTGCGGCCCCGGGTCGCCGTCAGGACGCCGCACGCCGCACGCCTGGCGGACGCGCTGAACCGCGAGGCGCGCGCGGGCCGGCGCTCCGTCGAAGTGGTCGCGGAGGAGGGCGCGGGCAGTCTGCTGACTGTCTACGGCAGCAGCTGCCCGGAGGTCGGCGAGACCGCTTTCCGGCACGGCGTACTGGTCCATCAGCTCGCCGACGAGATCGGTGACACCGGGCCCGCCGCCTCCTCTGCCGCCGCCTCGCCTCCCGCCGCTTCCCCTTCCGCCGCTTCTCCCGCCGCCGCCGGGGCCGGTGGCGGCGGTTCGGGGCCGCTGCCTCCTCCCTTGTCCGGCCGCCCGATCCGGGGTCCGCTCCGGCCGGTGCGTTACGAACTCCGCCGTATGTGCGGGGTGCGGTCCGCGCCGCTGATCGCCGCCGCCGTCCTCGTCACGTCCCTGGCCCTCGCCGTGCCCCTCGCCCGTACCGGAGCCACTCCGCTGCCCGGCCTGCTGGCGGCCTGGCCCGCGATCCTGCCGCTGCCCCCCGCGGCCCTCGGCGCGGGGCTGCTCGGCGCGCTCTCCTTCGGGGACGAGTACCGCTACCCGGCGCTCGCCGGGGCGCGTGGCACCGTGCCGCGCCGGCTCGGCCTGCTGGTCGCCAAACTCGCCGTCACGGCGGCTGCGGCCCTGCTGCTCGCCGCTCTGTCGGTCCTGGCCGACGCCGGGGCGCTGCGGCTCGCGTACGGGGCCGCCGCCGTGCCCGTACCCGGCAACTGGCCCGTGCTCTGCGCCGGTTGGGCCGGGCTGGCCGTCGGCTGCGCCTGGGCGGGGCTGCTGGGCGCCGGCATCTTCCGCGTCACCATCGCCGGGATGGCCGCGGTCGTCGCCGTACCGACCCTCGTCGGTCCCCTCGTGCAGAAGGCGCTCACCGGGCCGTCCGCGCGTTCGGTCGTCGGACTCCCGGGCCGGCTGCGGGAGCTGGCCTGGCCCGCGTGGCCGCCCCGGATCGACCACTGGCTGACGGCCGCGGCCGGACTCGTCGCCCAGCCGGTCGCGGCGGCGCTCGCGCTGTCGCTGTCGGTCCTGCTCTGCGCGTATCTGCTCACCGGCCTTCGCCGGAGGGCCCGTTGGTGACCACCGGACGACCGGACCGTACGGAGGTGTCCGCAACTACCCCGATAACGCCCGCTTCTTTCCGATAAGGCGTCAATCGAGGGGTGGGTGCCGATCACCCTTTCGTGTGCTTTTCACCAAAGACCTCAAGGCTCGTGGAATCAGCGCCGACAAAGGATGCGTGAGTACCCTTGCGCACACCATGATGACCGCCGCCCGCTCCGTCGAGTCCGGCCTCGCCGACCCGGGTGGAATCGACCGCTACCCCTTCGCGGAGGCGCCCGGCGCCGACCGCGTGCCCGCCCCTGTCTGGGACGGCGCCGACACCGATCTGGGCCGGGTGGGACGCCGTACGGCGAGCAGCCGCGGGCGCGGGCTGCACGGCCAACTCGTCCAGCAGTTGGGGCAGATGATCGTCTCCGGTGACCTGGGCGCCGACCGGCCGCTCGTACCGGAGGAGATCGGCCAGCGTTTCGAGGTCTCCCGCACGGTGGTGCGGGAGTCGCTGCGCGTCCTCGAGGCCAAGGGGCTCGTGAGCGCCAGGCCCAATGTCGGTACCCGCGTCCGGCCCGTCAGCGACTGGAATCTGCTCGACCCCGACATCATCGAATGGCGCGCCTTCGGACCGCAGCGCGACGACCAGCGCCGTGAGCTGAGCGAGCTGCGCTGGACGATCGAGCCCCTCGCCGCACGGCTGGCGGCCGGCCACGGCCGGGCGGACGTCCAGCAGCGGCTCGTCGACATGGTCGGGATCATGGGGCACGCCCTCGCCCAGGGTGACGCGATCACCTTCTCGCGGGCGGACGCCGAATACCACTCCCTGCTGATCCAGCTCGCCGGCAACCGGATGCTCGAACACCTCTCGGGCATCGTCTCGGCCGCTCTCCAGGTCTCCGGCGGTCCGATCACCGGATGCGACCGCCCGACCGAGGCGTCCCTCGGCCACCACGTGCGGATCGCCGACGCGCTGGGCGCGGGCGACGGGCCCGCCGCGGAGTCGGCCATGCGCCAGCTGCTGACCGTCCAGCCGGAAGTGGAGCGCGTCGTTCCGGCGCCGCGCGAGCACTGAGCGCTTCCGCCCGGGCCCGGGGCGTACGGGGAGGTACGCATCGTGTGTCGCCGGATCCAGGGGGTCCGGCGATGCGATCGTGATGCCTTACATCCCGCTTCTGTTCACTTGTCGCAAATGGGGTGTGACTCGGGCCACGCGGATTGGGCGTAACACTCCTGGAGACAGTGCGATGACCTAAGAGGTGACAGCCGAGGAAGGAATACGACCGCCACGCGTGGCGCTGTATTCAGCTCCGAGGTCAAGCCCGCGCCGTCGGCACATCCCCAGCCGACGGTCGTCGGCTCCGGCCCGATCATGGGCGGGGCCGGAAGCCGTTTCCATCGTTCCGAGAGGTTGTTCGTGTCGGCCAGCACATCCCGTACCCTCCCGCCGGAGATCGCCGAGTCCGTTTCTGTGATGGCGCTCATCGAGCGAGGAAAGGCTGATGGGCAGATCGCCGGCGATGACGTGCGTCGCGCCTTCGAGGCCGACCAGATTCCGCCAACCCAGTGGAAGAACGTTCTGCGCAGCCTCAACCAGATCCTCGAGGAAGAGGGTGTGACGCTGATGGTCAGTGCCGCGGAGTCGCCGAAGCGCACCCGCAAGAGCGTCGCAGCGAAGAGCCCGGTCAAGCGCACCGCCACCAGGACCGTCGCAGCCAAGACGACCACGACGAGGACCGTCGCGGCCGCCACCACCGCCTCGGCGGCCGAGACCGCGGAGGCCGGCGACGCCGCGACCCCCGCCAAGAAGGCCGCCGCCAAGAAGACCGTGGCCAAGAAGGCGACGGTCAAGAAGACCGCCGCCAAGAAGACCACCGCGAAGAAGACCGCGGGCAAGAAGGACGCCGACGAGGTCGACGGCGAAGAGCCGACCGAGGAGCTCCAGGCCGGCAAGGGCGAGGAGGAGGAGACCGAGGGCGAGAACAAGGGCTTCGTCCTCTCCGACGACGACGAGGACGACGCGCCCGCGCAGCAGGTCGCCGTCGCCGGTGCCACCGCCGACCCGGTCAAGGACTACCTCAAGCAGATCGGCAAGGTCCCGCTCCTCAACGCGGAGCAGGAGGTCGAGCTCGCCAAGCGCATCGAGGCCGGTCTCTTCGCCGAGGACAAGCTCGCCAACTCCGACAAGCTGGCCCCCAAGCTCAAACGCGAGCTGGAGATCATCGCGGAGGACGGCCGCCGCGCCAAGAACCACCTTCTGGAGGCCAACCTCCGACTGGTGGTCTCGCTGGCCAAGCGCTACACGGGCCGCGGCATGCTCTTCCTGGACCTGATCCAGGAGGGCAACCTCGGTCTGATCCGCGCGGTCGAGAAGTTCGACTACACCAAGGGCTACAAGTTCTCCACGTACGCCACCTGGTGGATCCGGCAGGCGATCACCCGCGCCATGGCCGACCAGGCCCGCACCATCCGTATCCCGGTGCACATGGTCGAGGTCATCAACAAGCTCGCGCGCGTGCAGCGCCAGATGCTCCAGGACCTGGGCCGCGAACCCACCCCGGAGGAGCTGGCCAAGGAACTCGACATGACCCCCGAGAAGGTCATCGAGGTCCAGAAGTACGGCCGCGAGCCGATCTCGCTGCACACTCCGCTCGGTGAGGACGGGGACAGCGAGTTCGGTGACCTTATCGAGGACTCCGAGGCGGTCGTACCGGCCGACGCCGTGAGCTTCACGCTCCTCCAGGAGCAGCTGCACTCGGTGCTCGACACGCTGTCCGAGCGCGAGGCGGGCGTGGTCTCGATGCGCTTCGGCCTCACCGACGGCCAGCCCAAGACGCTGGACGAGATCGGCAAGGTCTACGGCGTGACGCGTGAGCGCATCCGCCAGATCGAGTCCAAGACCATGTCGAAACTGCGCCACCCGTCACGGTCCCAGGTGCTGCGCGACTACCTGGACTGATCGTAGGGGGCGCGCGAAGCGCCGGCCGAAGACCCGGATGCCTCCTGGCTCCGGGTCTTCGCGTTGCGCGCCGGGGTGCGTGACACAACCGGTTGAATGACTCTGGGTAGGTCATTGCCCACCGGAGAGTCAGGAGCCCGTATGCGTCGTTCCCTTGCCCGAGTGCTGTCCGCAGGGGTGGCCATGGTCGCGGCCGGTGCCGCGCTGCCGCTCGCGACCGCCGGACCGGCTGCCGCCGATCGGGTGGTGATCGGCGGCCGGCCGGTGAAGTCGGCCGACAGCCCCTGGGCCGTGGCCGTGTCGAGCCGTGACCGGTTCGGCACGTCCCGGGCGGGCCAGTTCTGCGGAGGCGTGGTGGTGGCGCCGACAAAAGTGCTCACCGCGGCCCACTGCATGGGCGTGGACGCCCTCGGGGTGCGGCCGGAGGAGGTACGGGACCTCCGGGTCATCGCGGGCCGTGAGCGGCTGCGTGGCGGCGGCGGGCGCGAGGTCGCGGTCCGCTCCGTATTCGTCGATCCGGCGTACGAGCCGGGGCGCGGCGGGCCGGATCTCGCCGTACTCACCCTGGCGGCGCCGCTGCCCGAGGCGTACGCGATCCAGCCGGCGGAGCCCGGAGATCCGGCCGCCGCGCCGGGCACCGCGGCGGCCGTCTACGGCTGGGGCGACACCTCGGGGGGCGGCGACTACGCCACAGCGCTGCGCTCCGCGTCCGTGACGGTGCTGCCGGACGCGAACTGTGAGCGGGCCTATCCGGGCGGTGTCGGGGACCGCTACGAATCGGCCACGATGCTCTGCGCGGGCGATACGGCGGGCGGGCACGACGCGTGCCAGGGGGACAGCGGCGGGCCGCTGGTGGCCCGGGGGAGGCTCATCGGCCTGGTGTCCTGGGGGAGCGGCTGCGGGCGTGCCGACAGTCCGGGTGTCTACACACGGGTGACCACGGGGGCGCGTCCCATCGCCGACGCGGTCGGCGTGCGCGTACCGGGGTGAGGGCCCCGCGATGACGAGAACGGGCGGCCACCCCGTGGTGCGGGGTTGGTCGCCCGTCGGTCGATACCGGGACCGGCCCTTGGCTCGTCGTGGATGCGAGGTGTCAGTGTTCCTCTTCACCGCCGCCGGCCGGTACGGCCGTCAGTCGGTCGGTCTCATCCTGTATTTCCGCGGCGATCTTCTTGAGTTCCGGCTCGAACTTGCGACCGTGGTGGGCGCAGAAGAGCAGTTCACCACCGCTGGACAGGAGGACGCGCAGATAGGCCTGGGCGCCGCACCTGTCGCAGCGGTCAGCCGCGGTCAGCGGGCTCGCGGGGGTCAGAACAGTAGTCACGTCGCCTCTTCTCTAGCTCGACGAGCTGTCGTACCAGGGTCAACATCCAACCAGGCCGAAAACGTTCCCGCTCGCGGCTTTTCCTCGAAACTTTCTTCCGTGGTGGCCGGGGTGATGACGGTTGGCGGCGAATGGGCCGTATCGCTCCGCGGGGCTTCGCTCTACGGGTTTCGCGTTTCTTGACGTCGCTTGCGTTGCTTGTTCGGGGGTGCCCTCGTCCGGCTGGCTTGCCGTTTGTTGATGAGGACGTGCCCGGAGCCTAAATGGTTCATGCCTGGAAGGGAACGTGATGTGTGCTTCACTCCAACGAAGGATCGAACACCTATGCGACGTTGGACTAGCATGAGAAATGGGCGAGGGTGGCGTGACAACGGCTCTACCAGGCATCTGTACCCTCTGACCGGTGACAGACGCCGGGCCTTTACCCCACGGGGCCACATCTCAAATTCAGCGAGGAGCGAACCGCGTGACCGCCGATACGTCCGTGCCGTCCACAGCGCTGCTGACAGCAGACCGTGACGGCTCCAACTACACCGCGCGGCACCTGCTCGTCCTTGAGGGGCTCGAAGCGGTCCGCAAGCGCCCCGGAATGTACATCGGCTCGACCGACAGCCGCGGCCTGATGCACTGCCTCTGGGAAATCATCGACAACTCCGTCGACGAGGCCCTGGGCGGCTACTGCGACCACATCGACGTGACCCTCCACGAGGACGGCTCCGTCGAGGTCAAGGACAACGGCCGGGGCATCCCCGTCGACGTCGAGCCCAAGACAGGTCTCTCGGGCGTCGAGGTCGTGATGACCAAGCTGCACGCCGGCGGAAAGTTCGGCGGCGGCTCGTACGCAGCGTCGGGCGGTCTGCACGGCGTGGGCGCCTCCGTGGTCAACGCGCTCTCCGCCCGGCTGGACGTCGAGGTGGACCGCAACAGCTCCACCCACGCGATCAGCTTCCGGCGCGGTGTCCCCGGAATGTTCACCGAGCAGGGACCCGACAGCCCCTTCGACCCGGCGAACGGACTGCGCAAGGCCAAGCGGGTGCCCAGGACCCGCACCGGCACCCGGGTGCGTTACTGGGCCGACCGGCAGATCTTCCTCAAGGACGCCAAACTCTCCCTGGAGACGCTCCACCAGCGCGCCCGCCAGACCGCCTTCCTGGTCCCCGGGCTGACCATCGTCGTCAGGGACCAGCGCGCGGCCGGCGAGAACGAGAGCGGCGGCACGGCCGAGGAGACCTTCCGCTTCGATGGCGGCATCAGCGAGTTCTGCGAGTACCTGGCGCAGGACAAGGCCGTCTGCGACGTCCTGCGCCTGACCGGCCAGGGCACCTTCAAGGAGACCGTGCCGGTCCTCGACGACCGGGGGCACATGACGCCCACCGAGGTCACCCGCGAGCTGGGCGTCGATGTCGCCCTGCGCTGGGGCACCGGCTACGAGACCTCGGTCAAGTCGTTCGTGAACATCATCGCCACGCCCAAGGGCGGCACCCATGTGAGCGGATTCGAGCGGTCCCTGACCCGGACGGTCAACGAGGTGCTCCGCTCGGCCAAGATGCTGCGCGTCGCCGAGGACGACATCGTCAAGGACGACGCCCTGGAAGGGCTCACCGCCGTGGTCACGGTACGGCTGGCCGAGCCGCAGTTCGAGGGCCAGACCAAGGAGGTCCTCGGCACGTCGGCGGCCAACCGGATCGTCTCCAACGTCATCGCCAAGGAACTCAAGGCGTTCCTGACCTCGACGAAGCGCGACGCCAAGGCGCAGGCCCGGGCCGTGCTGGAGAAGGCCGTCGCGGCCGCCCGTACCCGGATCGCGGCCCGCCAGCACAAGGACGCCCAGCGCAGGAAGACCGCGCTGGAGACCTCCTCCCTGCCTGCCAAGCTCGCCGACTGCCGCAGCGACGACGTGGAGCGCAGCGAGCTGTTCATCGTGGAGGGCGACTCCGCGCTCGGCACGGCCAAGCTCGCCAGGAACAGCGAGTTCCAGGCGCTGCTCCCCATCCGCGGCAAGATCCTCAATGTCCAGAAGTCGTCCGTGACGGACATGCTCAAGAACGCCGAGTGCGGCGCGATCATCCAGGTCATAGGGGCGGGCTCGGGCCGGACCTTCGATCTCGACGCGGCCCGTTACGGCAAGATCGTGCTCCTGGTCGACGCCGACGTGGACGGCGCGCACATCCGCTGCCTGCTGCTGACGCTCTTCCAGCGCTACATGCGGCCCATGGTGGCGGCGGGCCGGGTCTTCGCGGCCGTACCGCCGCTGCACCGGATCGAGCTGGTGCAGCCCAAGAAGGGCCAGGACAAGTACGTGTACACGTACTCGGACAACGAGCTGCGCCAGACGCTGCTCCAGTTCCAGCGCAAGAACGTCCGCTTCAAGGACTCCATCCAGCGCTACAAGGGCCTGGGCGAGATGGACGCCGACCAGCTCGCGGAGACCACCATGGACCCGCGCTTCCGTACGCTGCGGCGGATCAACATCGGGGACCTGGAGTCGTCCGAGCAGGTCTTCGACCTGCTGATGGGCAACGAGGTGGCGCCGCGCAAGGAGTTCATCACCAGCTCGGCGGCGACGCTCGACCGCTCGCGCATCGACGCCTGAGCAGCGCCCCGAGCGGCACGAGCGGCCCGGGCGCCAACGTTCGACGACACGGCCTCCACCCACGGGTGGAGGCCGTTGCTCCACCCCCGGTCAACCCCCGCTCCGATGCCCTGACCTGGGTCTTCTCCGTAACGTCGAAGTCGTTGAACTTCTCGTCCCCGGAGGCTTCCCATGTCACTCGTCAACCTGTTGACGATCGTCGCCGTCGCCGCGCTGGTCGTGGCCCGGCAGTTCAAGGCCCAGCGGGTCGCGGCCGGCGGGCGGAAGTGGCTGGTGCTGCCCGTCGTGCTGGTGGTCATCGCCCTGCGCGAGCCCCGGCTCCTCGACCCGCACCACCCGGCGCTCGCGGCGCTGCTGATCGGCGTCGAGCTGGTGGTGGGGGTGCTCATGGGGCTGGGCTGGGCCTGGACCAGCCGTCTCCGGGCGGGGCAGGACGGCACGGTGTGGTCCAAGGGCACCAGGGCGACCGCGGCGGTCTGGGGCGGCGGCATCGCCGTACGGCTCGGGCTGATGGGTGCCGGCGCGCTCTTCGGCGTCCACCAGGGCAGCGGGGCGCTGATGCTCGCACTCGCCGTCACCCTGCTGGTCCGCGGCGGTGTGCTGGTGTGGCGGGCCCGCCACACCAGGCTGCCGGCCGGCCCGCGTCCGTCGTACGGTGACCAGGTGGCCGCCTCGCCGTGGAAGGACCGAGTGTGACACCCCAGCCCTGGACGGACTGGCCCTCGCGGGAGGCCCTCTCCCGCGAGGGCCTGACCGATGCCAGAAGGCGGCTGGCCCGGCTCGTACGGCTGGTGGTCTGCGGCGCGCTGCTGTGGTCCACTTTCAGCCAGCGGCACGTCTCCGGCTGGGGCGCCGTCGCGGCCGTGGCCGGGGTCTTCGCGGTCGGATTCTGCGCCTGGGGGTTCTACCGCGCCACCCTGAGCCACCGGCTGTGGCCCTCGGTGGGGCTGCTCGTCCTGCTGCTGGGCGCGGCCTTCGGGGCGGACCAGGCCGGGTTCCGCGTGGCGGCCGTCGTGCTGTGGTGCGGCTGCGCCATCACCTGCATCCAGCGGCTGCCGCTGTTCGCCGCACTGCCCACCGCGATCACCGCGTTCGCCGGATACACGGTCCTGACCGGCGACGACGACCTGCTGTCCACGATGATCACCACGGCGGGGCTCTTCCTCGGCGGTTACGTCCTGCGGCTGGACGCCGAGGCGCGCGCCAACGCCCACCGGCTGCTGGCGCAGGAGCGCGCCGCCCGCGCGGCCGAGGCGCAGTCCGCCGCGCTCGCGGAGCGGGCCAGGATCGCCCGGGACATCCATGACGTCCTGGCCCACAGCCTCTCCGCGCAGCTCGTCCATCTGGAGGCGGCCCGGCTGCGGATCGAGCGGGAGCCGGAGAGCCCGTTCCGCGACCAGATCCTGGAACGGGTCGTGGCGGCGCGCTCGATGGCGCGCGAAGGGCTCGCCGAGACGCGGCAGGCGCTCTCCGCGCTGCGCGGCGAGATGGCGCCCCTCGGGGACTTCCTCCGCGAACTGGCCGCGGCGGACGGTGCGGAGGTCGAGGTCGACGGCGTTCCGCGCCCGCTGCCCGCCGAGGTCTCCCAGACCGTGCGCCGGGTCGCGCAGGAGGCGCTCACCAACGTACGGAAGCACGCTCCCGGCGCCCGGGTGCGGATCCGGCTCGGGTACGGAACGGACGAGGTCACCCTGGTCGTACGGGACTCCGGCGCCAGGGTGACCGGACCGGCCGGGCTGCCGGCCTCCGGCTCCGGGTACGGTCTGCTGGGGATGCGCGAGCGCGCCGAACTGCTCGGCGGCGCCCTGGAGGCGGGACCGGTGGCGCGGGCCGGGGCGGGGGACGGTCCCGGGGCCCCCGACGAGAAAGGTTTCAGCGTGCGGCTGCGAGTGCCCGTATGACGGCCCGGGTGATCGTGGCCGACGACCAGTCCGTGGTGCGCGAGGGCATCGTGATGCTGCTCGGCCTGCTGCCGGGCATCGAGGTGGTCGGCGCGGCCGGGGACGGCGAGGAGGCCGTCGCCCTGGTGGCCGAACTCGCGCCCGATGTCGTCCTGATGGACCTGCGGATGCCCCGCTGTGACGGCGTGGAGGCCACCCGCCGGATCCGCCGCGATCATCCGGGCACCCAGGTCGTGGTGCTCACGACCTACGCCGACGACGATTCGCTGTTCGCCGCTCTCCAGGCGGGCGCGCGCGGCTATCTCACCAAGGACGCCCAGGGCGAGGAGATCGTCCGGGCCGTCGAGGACGTGATGGCGGGCCAGGCGGGGCTCGCCCCCGCCGTACAGCGCAGACTGCTGGAGCGGGTCACCGCCCCGCCCGCGCGGCCCGCCCCGGTGGAGCTGCCCGACGGGCTCACCGCGCGGGAGGCCGAGGTGCTCTCCCTGGTCGCCGAAGGGCTCTCCAACAAGGAGATCGCGCAGCGGCTGCACATCGGGGCGGCCACCGTGAAGACCCATATCAACAACCTCTTCGCCAAGACCGGGGTGCGCGACCGCGCACAGGCCGTCCGGTACGCCTATCAACGGGGTCTGATCCCACCACCCGGGACAACTGTCACCTGAAGGGGTGAAATCGGTGGCGAAGAGGAGCCAGGGCTCCACCCCCGCCACCCATCCTTGCAACGCGGCCGGAACGGTTCGCTGACAAGGAGAGTTGACCGGTGGAGAAGCAGGAAGGGCGCGCCGCCTCAGCGGTGCGGCTCGACGACCCGTGGTATGACGCACTGGCCTCGGACTGGGGCGAACCGGACGGTACGGGCGCGCCCCTGACGGCCGGAGGCGCCGGTACCGGCGTGGATACCGGCCCCGGCCCCGGCGCCCCGAGCGCTTCGGACATCTACCGGGAGGTCCAGCGCAGCGCCGCCTTCCAGGAGGTACGCGGCCGGTACCGCAGGTTCGTCGTCCCCGCCTCGCTCGCCTTCCTCGCCTGGTACTTCGCGTATGTCGTGGCGGCGACGGCCGCGCCGGGGCTCATGGCGAGGCCGGTGGCGGGCGCGGTGAACGTGGCGATGCTCGCCGGTCTCGGCCAGTTCCTCTCCACCTTCCTGCTGACCTGGGCATACGTACGCCATGCCCGGCTGCACCGGGACCGCGCGGCGCTCGAACTGCGCTGGACCGTCTTCGACCAGGAGCGGACCCAGGAACGGACGCAGGAACGGACGCAGGAGCGGACCCAGGGCCAGGCCCAGGGCCAGGCCCAGGGCCAGGCCCGGCGGACATACGGGGAGGCCGGCCGATGAGGGGCGACCACCAGACCCTGGCACTGGTGCTGTTCAGCGCGTTCGTCGCGGTCACCCTGGCCATCACCACCTGGGTGAGCCGCAACCGGCACGGCTCCGCGGAGGAGTTCTACGCCGGCGGCCGGCTGTTCTCGCCCATGGAGAACGGCTTCGCGATAGCCGGCGACTACATGTCCGCCGCCTCCTTCCTCGGTATCTCGGGCGTGATCGCCCTCTTCGGCTACGACGGCATGCTCTACTCCGTCGGCTTCCTCGTCGCCTGGCTGGTCGTGCTGCTCCTCGTCGCCGAACTCGTCCGCAACTGCGGGCGCTTCACCCTCGCCGACGTGATCGCGGCCAGGATGCGCGAACGGCCCGTCCGGATCGCCGCCGGCACCTCCTCCGTCACCGTCTCCGTGCTCTACCTGGTCGCGCAGATGGTCGGCGCGGGCTCTCTGGTGGCGCTGCTGCTCGGCTCCACGAGCGCGGCGGCCCGCGCCTGGACCGTGATCGGGGTGGGCGCGCTGATGGTCGTGTACGTCTCGTTCGGCGGGATGCGCGCCACCACCTGGATCCAGATCGTCAAGGCCGTCCTGCTGATGGCCGGGGCACTCACGCTGACCGGCATGGTCCTGATCCGGTTCCACGGCGACCTCAACGCGCTGCTGAACACCGCCGTCGCGCACAGCGGCCACGGCAGGGAGTTCCTCGCGCCCGGGCTGAAGTACGGCGGTGGCTGGACCGCGCGCCTCGACTTCATCAGCCTCGGACTGGCCCTGGTCCTCGGCACGGCCGGACTGCCGCACATCCTGTCGCGCTTCTACACCGTGCCCACCGCGCGGGCCGCCCGCCGCTCGGTCGTCTGGTCCATCGGCCTCATCGGCGGCTTCTACCTGATGACGATCGTGCTCGGCTTCGGGGCGGCGGCGCTGGTGGGCTCCGACGCCGTACGCGCCTCCAACCCGGCCGGGAACACGGCGGTGCCGCTGCTCGCCCTCGACCTCGGCGGCGGCGCGGGCTCGACCGGTGGCACGGTGCTGTTCGCGGTGGTCGCGGCGATCGCCTTCGCCACCATCCTCGCCGTCGTCGCGGGCATCACCCTCGCCTCCTCGGCCTCCGTCGCCCACGATCTGTACGCCTCGCTGCGCCGCGCCCGTACCGAGCCGCGCGGCGAGGTGGCCGTGGCGCGGGTGGCGGCGGCCGGGATCGGCGCGGTCGCCATCGGGCTCAGCCTGCTCGCCCAGGAGCTGAACGTCGCCTTCCTGGTGGGGCTCGCCTTCGCGGTCGCCGCCTCCGCCAATCTGCCCGTCCTGCTCTACTCGCTGTTCTGGCGGAACTTCACCACGCGCGGCGCCGTCTGGTCCGTGTACGGCGGGCTGATCCCCGCCGTCCTGCTGGTGATCGTCTCGCCGGTGGTCTCCGGCAGCCCCGAGGCGCTCTTCCCCGGGCTCGACTTCCATGTCTTCCCGCTCCAGAACCCGGGGCTGGTCTCCATTCCGCTGGGCTTCCTGGCGGGCTGGATCGGCACGGTCACCTCGGGGGAGCCGCCGGACGAGGCCAAGCACGCCGAGACGGAGGTCCGCTCACTGACCGGCGCCGGAGCGGTCTGAGGCGCTCGGACATGTGCCGTACGTACGGATTCAGGCGCTCGTCGTCCATGCGTAGCGGTGTTCCGGGCGGCCCGTCCCGCCGTACCGGAGCGTGAGACTCACCCGTCCCGACCGCTCCAGCAGCTTGAGATACCGCTGTACGGTCTGCCGGCTCATCCCCGCGTGCTCCGCGATCTCCCGCGCCGAGAGCGGCCCGTCGGAGCCCTTCATCACCTGGCGGATCACCGCGGCGGTCGCGGGGGAGTGGCCCTTGGGGAGGACGGGCGGGCTCGTGGCGGACAGGGCCCCGAACATCCGGTCCACCTCTGCCTGTTCGGTGTCGCCGCCGCGCTCCACGGTGCGCCGCAGCGCCGCGTACGCCTCCAGTTTCGCGCGGAAACCGGCGAAGTCGAACGGCTTTATCAGGTACTGGAGCGCGCCCTGGCGCATCGCCGCCTGGACGGTGGCGACGTCCCGCGCCGCCGTCACCATGATCACATCGGTCTGATGGCCGAGCCGCCGAAGCTCCCGCACCACCGCGACCCCGTTCCCGTCGGGCAGCCGGTGGTCGAGGAGGACGAGATCGACGGAGTGCCGGGAGATCCGGGTGAGGGCCTCGGCCGCCGAGTGGGCCTGGGCCACCACCCGGAAACCGGCCACCTTGGCCACATAGGCGGTGTGGATACGCGCCACCCTGATGTCGTCGTCCACGACCAGTACGTCGATCACCGTGTCTCCCCTGCGGTGGACGCCGGTTCCGGTTCCGGCCGCGGTTCCGGTCTCCGGTCGGCCGGCGCGTCCGGGCCGGTCAGCGCGTCGGGGAGGACGACGGTGAACCGGGCCCCGCCGTCCGCCGACTCCCCGGCCCGCGCGCTGCCGCCCTGCCGCTCGGCGAGTCTGCGCACCAGGGCGAGCCCCAGACCGCGTCGGCCGTGGGCCGGCGGCTCCTTGGTCGACCAGCCCTCGGAGAAGACCAGTTCACGCCGGTCCGCCGGGACGCCGGGGCCGCTGTCGCAGACCACCAGCACGACCGTACGGCCCTCGGCGCGCAGCTCCACCTCGACCCGGGGATCCGCCGAACCGGCCGCCGCGTCCAGGGCGTTGTCCACCAGATTGCCCACCACCGTGACCAGCCCCCGCGGGTCCACCAGCCGGTCGGGCAGCAGGGTGTCCGGTGTCAGCCGCAGCGAGACTCCGCGCTCGGCGGCGACGGTGGCCTTGCCGACCAGCAGCGCGGCGGGCAGCGGATCGTGGATCCGCTCGGTGATCTGCTCCGCGGTGCTCCGGTGCACCCCGACGACCTCGGTGACGAAATCCGCCGCCTCCTGGTGCAGCTCCAGCTCCAGCAGCCCGAGCAGCGTGTGCATATGGTTCGCGTGCTCGTGGTCCTGGGCCCGCAGGGCGTCGATCAGACCGCGCGTCGCGTCCAGTTCCCGGCCCAGCCGCTCCAGTTCGGTGCGGTCGCGCAGCGTGATGACGGCGCCGCCGTCGTCGGTCGGCATCCGGTTGGCGACCAGGACACGGCTGCCGCGTACGGCCAGCAGGTCGTCGCCGCGTACCCGCCCGGCCAGCACCTCGGTGGTGCGGCCCGCGCCGAGCACCTCGTCGAGCGGCCGTCCCGCGGCGTCGGGACCGAGCCCCAGCAGCCGCTGCGCCTCGTCGTTCATCAGCCGGATCCGGCCGCCGCCGTCGAGCGCGACCACGCCCTCGCGCAGGCTGTGCAGCATGGCCTCGCGTTCGGCGAGCAGCGCGGAGATGTCGGAGAACGCCAGGTCATGGGTCTGCCGTTGGAGGCGCCGGGAGATCAGATACGCGGCGAGCGCCCCGGCGGCGAGCGCGCCGCCCGCGTACGCGAGCATCCCGGGGATGGCGGCCAGGAGCCGCTCGTGGACGCTGTCGTACGCGATGCCGACCGAGACGGCGCCGACGATCGCGCCCGTACCGTCGCGCAGGGGGACCTTTCCGCGCGCGGAGCGGCCGAGCGTGCCGCTGTCCAGCTCCATGACGTGGCGGCCGGCGAGTGCTTCGCTGGGGTCCGTGGAGACGACCCGGCCGATCTCGCGCCGGTCGGTGTGCGACCAGCGCACCCCGCGCCGGTCCATGACCACGACGTACTCGGCGCCGCTGGCAGCCCTGACGCGCTCGGCCTCGGCCTGTACGGGACCGTCCGCCGTCGGCCGGGACGACAGGAGGTCGGCGGCGACGCGGGTGGACGCGGCCGTCTCGGCGATCGCCAGGGCGCGGCGCATGGCCTGGTCGTCCAGCTCGTTGCTGAGCGGCGCGAGGAAGAGTCCGGTGGCCAGGACGGTGACGCCCGCCGCGATGGCGATCTGCATCAGCAGCACCTGGGAGAAGACCCGGCGCGGCCGGCGGAACCGCCGCAGACGCCCGCCCGTCGGCGGTCCGGGCCGTCCGGCCGGTCGTACGGGCGGTCGTACGGGCGGTCCGGCCGGGTCGGCCGCGGTGCTCGATCCGGCGCTCATGCGTACGAACGGTAGAGGGCCCTGCGCGCATTCCGAAATCTCCGGGCCTCCGGGGGCCGGGTCCGGCCATCGCTCAGGGCAGCTCCTGGGGCGGCCGGGGGCCGTCGTACTGCCCGATCGGCCGCATCCGCAGCGGCTGCTCGCCGTACTCCTCCAGCGCGTGCGCGATCCATCCCGCCGTGCGGCCCACCGCGAACACCGTCTCGCCCGCCTCCGCCGGCATCCCGGCGGTCACCGACAGCACCGCGAGCGCCAGATCGACGTTGGCGTGCAGCTTCACATGGCGGGCGGTGGTCTCCTCCACCTCGCGCGCGGCCTTCAGCACCGGTCCGGCGCCGGGCAGTTCGCCCAGTACGGCGAAGAGCGCCTCGGCGCGCGGATCCGGGCCCGGGTAGAGCCGGTGGCCCAGCCCCGGTACCCGGCGGCCCGCCCGCAGATGGTCCGCCACCACGGCCGCCGCGCTGCCCCGCTCCAGCACTTCGGCGAGCATCCGGTGGGCCGGCCCGCTGGCCCCGCCGTGCAGCGGGCCGTCGAGCGCGCCGAGACCGGCCGAGACCACGGCGTACGGATGCGCGCGGGCCGAGGCGGCGACCCGTACGGCGAGGGTCGAGGCCGCCAGATCGTGGTCGATCAACAGGGACAGCGCCATGTCCAGCGCCCGTACGCCCGACTCCCCGGGCTGCCGCGCGGCCAGCCGGGACCAGAGCCGCGCGGCCAGCCGGCCGTCGGCCGGCTGGGGGCGTCCCACCGCGGGGAGCGCGTCGACCAGGGTGGGGATCAGCGTCCGGGCGGTGGCCAGTACGGCGTCCCGGGAGAGATCGAAACGCAGCGGATCGGCGACCGCCGCCGCGACCGCGGCCACCCGGAGCCGGTCCGTCGGGCCGCTGTGCGGGGGCAGCGCCCCGACCGCGTGCCGGGCGGCGGCGAGCGCCTCGGCGGGGGCGGTGAACCGGATGCCGGGATGCGGGGTGCCCGTCCAGAGCCAGTCGGCGATCTCCTCGTAGCGCAGCCGCCGGGCCAGTTCGGTCGCGTCCACGCCCCGGTAGTAGTACTGGCCGGCCTCGATCAGTGTGATGCCGGTCCTGATCCGCTGGAGGCCGTCGGCGCCCGCCGCGGATTCCCTGCCGCTCCTGCGGGCCAGGGCCTCGACCTCGGCGGCGTCGAAGGTGCTGCCGCGTCCTGTGGGGTCGCGCCGGGCGGCGAGCCGGCCCCGGCTGACGTACGCGTACACCGTCTCCGGCTTGACCCCGAGCCGGGCGGCCACCTCCCGGGTGGTGAGCCGCGCGTCCGTGACGGGCTGTTCGCCGGGAGGTCCTTCGACCGGTCGCTCATCCATGAGCCTCACCGTACATGTATTGATTGAATCAATGTTGACAGTGATCCAGTCAAGCATGGACAGTCGAATCACGTTCAAGGAGGAAACATGCCGACCAACGGGACCAACGGCACCACCACCGCACCGCCGCGCACCATCGAGCCCCTCGCAGTACCGCGCGGGCTCGCGGGCGTCGTCGTCACCGACACCGCGCTCGGCGACGTCAGGGGCCGTGAGGGCTTCTACCACTACCGCCAGTACTCCGCCGTGGAGCTGGCGCGGACCCGCACCTTCGAGGACGTCTGGCATCTGATGTTCTACGGAGAGCTGCCGGACGCGGCCGGCCGGGCGGACTTCACCGCGCGCACCGCCGCCCTGCGCCGACTGCCCGATGAGGTCGCCGCCGCGCTCCCCGTCATCGCCCGCGCGTCGGCCGGATCCGGCCCCCTCGCCGGGCTGCGGACCGCGCTCTCCCTCTTCGGCGCCTCGGCCGGACTGCGTCCGCTGTACGACCTCGGCGCGGAGGAGCGCCGTACGGACGCGCTCGCCGCCTGCGCCGTCGTCCCCACTCTGCTGACCGCGCTCCACCGGCTCGGCCGGGGCCTGGCACCGGTCGCACCGCGCGACGATCTGCCGTACGCGGCCAACTACCTCTACATGCTGACCGGCGAGGAGCCCGACCCGGCGCGGGCCAGGGCCGTCGAGCGCTATCTCGTCTCCACCGTCGACCACGGCTTCAACGCCTCCACCTTCACCGCCCGGGTGATCACCTCCACCGGGGCCGACCTGGCCGCCTGCCTGGTCGGTGCGGTCGGCGCGCTCTCCGGACCCCTGCACGGCGGAGCGCCGAGCCGGGCCCTCGACACCCTGGACGCCATCGGGACCGCCGACCGTATCGACCCCTGGATCCGCGAGCGCGTCCTGGCGGGCGACCGGATCATGGGCTTCGGGCACCCCGTCTACCGCACCGAGGACCCGCGCTCCCGCATGCTGCGCGGCATCGCCGAGGAGTTCGGCGGGCCACTGACCGCGTTCGCCGTCCAGGTCGAGTCGCGGGTCGAGGCGATACTCGCCGAGCTCAAGCCCGGCCGTGAGCTGCACACCAACGTGGAGTTCTACGCCGGAGTGGTCATGGAGCTGTGCGGGCTGCCCCGCGAGATGTTCACCCCGACCTTCGCCGCGGCCCGGGTGGTCGGCTGGAGCGCCAATATCCTGGAGCAGGCGGAGGACTCCAAGATCATCCGCCCGGCGGCCCGCTATGCCGGACCGCCCCCGCCGCAGCCGGTCCCGGCTGTCTGAGCGGGACGGCAACGAACCGGCACGGCACAGCACGGAGGCGGCACTTGTGAGCGGGAAGCGGATCCCGGTGGTCGTTCTGACGGGATTTCTCGGGTCGGGCAAGACCACCTTGCTCAACCATCTGCTGCGCCACCGGGCCGGCAACCGGATCGCCGTCGTCGTCAACGACTTCGGCGCCATCGAGATCGACGCCATGACGGTCGCGGGACAGGTCGGATCGACGGTCTCGCTCGGCAACGGCTGTCTGTGCTGCGCGGTCGACGCGAGCGAACTCGACGGCTATCTGGAGCGGCTCACCCGGCCGTCCGCCCGGATCGACATCATCGTGATCGAGGCGAGCGGGCTGGCCGAGCCCCAGGAAATCGTCCGGATGATCCTCAACGGCGACAATCCGCACACCGTGTACGGGGGACTGGTCGAGGTCGTCGACGCCGCCGAGTTCGACGCCACCCGGGCGCGCCATCCGGAGCTCGACCGCCATCTGGGCCTCGCCGATCTCGTGGTCCTCAACAAGAGCGACCGGGTCGCGGACGTCGACCGCCGGCGGCTGCTCGCCACCGTCGCGGAGCTGAGCCCGGGGACGCCGGTGGTGTGCGCCTCGTACGGGCGGGTCGACCCGGAGCTGCTCTTCGACCCTGCCGTCCGCCCGGACGAGGACGAGAAGGCGCGCCAGCTCTCCTTCGAGGATCTGGAGGAACGGTACGACGAGGCCGGGCACGCCGGGCACGACGGATCCGGTGCGCAAGGCGGGCAAGGCGCGCACGGCGCTCACGACGGGCATCTCCACGCGGCCTACGAGACCGTCTCGTTCACCGCGGACACCCCGATGAACCCGCGGCGGCTCATGGAGTTTCTCGACTCCCGGCCCGCCGGGCTCTACCGGATCAAGGGATTCGTCGGCTTCGGCGCCGCCGACCCGGCCAACCGCTACGCCCTGCACGCGGTCGGCCGCTCGCTGCGCTTCCACCCCGAGCCCTGGCCGCGGGGCGGGGACCGGAGCACCCGGCTGGTGCTGATCGGCTCGGGCATCGACGGCGACGCCCTGATCAAGGAGCTGGCGGCCTGCCAGGATCCGGAGCCCGGGGAGGCCGCCCCCGACGGCCGGAGCATGTGGGGCGTCCTGCGGTACGTACCCGGCGACGGGCCCGAGCCCCGAACGCCGCCCGGGCCCGGACCCGAAGGCCCGGACCCGGACGGGGACCCGTACACGGACCCGGCCGGGGACCCGGACACCGACGCGGACTGGCCGTGACGGTCTCTCCGCCCAGCGGCCCCGCCGGCCCTCACGCGGCCGGCGGGGACACGGCGGGTCAGAGCGCGGGCCCCGCCAGCACCTCGATCTCCGGCGCGAACGGTGTGCCCGAACCGTCCCGGCGCGGGTCGGGCGCCGGCAGCTCCACCGGCGCCCCGCTCTTCAGCGCGGCGCGTGCCGGGCTCGCTCCCGCCCAGGCCAGGACCAGCATGTCCTCACCCTTCAGGAAGCGCTGACAGCGCACGCCGCCGGTCGCCCGGCCCTTGCGCGGATACTGGTCGAACGGGGTGAGCTTCGCCGTCCGTACGGAGTCGTCCAGCGTGCCGTGCGAACCGGTGACCGTGAACACCACGGCGTCCCGCGCCGGATCCACGGCGGTGAAGGAGATCACCTCGGCGCCGTCGGTCAGCTTGATGCCCGCCATGCCGCCGGCCGCCCGGCCCTGCGGCCGTACCTGCGCGGCCTGGTAGCGCAGCAGCTGGGCGTCGGAGGTGATGAAGACCAGATCCTCCTCGCCCGTCCGCAGCTCGACACCGCCGACGATCCGGTCGCCCTCCTTGAGGGTGATGACCTCCAGCTCGTCCTTGTTGGACGGATAGTCAGGCACCACCCGTTTGACGACGCCCTGGAGCGTGCCCAGGGCGAGCCCGGGGGACGACTCGTCCAGGGTCGTCAGACAGACCACCTTCTCGTCGCCCTCCAGCGCGAGGAACTCCGTCACCGCGGCGCCCCCCGAGAGGTTGGGCGCCGACACGGTGTCCGGCAGCTGGGGCAGGTCGATCACCGAGATCCGCAGCAGCCGGCCCGTCGAGGTCACCGCGCCGATGTCGCCGCGGGCCGTCGCGGGGACGGCGGACACGATCACATCGTGCTTCACCCGCCTGCCGTCCTCACCCTCCAGCGGCTCGCCGTTGACCGTACGGGCCAGCAGGCCCGTCGAGGACAGCAGCACCTGGCACGGGTCGTCCGCGACCTCCAGCGGCACCGCGGCCACGGCGGATCCCGCGGACTCCAGCAGCACCGTACGGCGCGGGGTGGAGAACTTCTTGGACACGGCGGCCAGTTCGGCGGAGACGAGCTTGCGCAGCTCCGCGTCCGACTCCAGGATCCCGGTCAGCTCGTCGATCTCGCCGTTGAGCCGGTCGCGCTCGCCCTCCAGCTCCATCCGGTCGAACCGGGTGAGCCGGCGCAGCGGCGTGTCCAGGATGTACTGCGTCTGGATGTCGCTCAGCGAGAAGCGCTCGATCAGCCGCTCCTTGGCCTGCGCCGAGTTGTCGCTCGACCGGATCAGCCGGATGACCTCGTCGATGTCGATGAGCGCGACGAGCAGCCCCTCGACCAGGTGCAGCCGGTCCCGCCGCTTGGTCCTGCGGAACTCGCTGCGCCGGCGCACCACCTCGAACCGGTGGTCGAGATAGACCTCCAGCAGCTCCTTGAGGCCCAGCGTCAGCGGCTGGCCGTCCACCAGCGCCACGTTGTTGATGCCGAAGGTCTCCTCCATCGGCGTCAGCTTGTAGAGCTGCTCCAGCACGGCCTCGGGTACGAAACCGTTCTTGATCTCGATGACCAGGCGCAGGCCGTGCGCGCGGTCGGTGAGGTCCTTGACGTCCGCGATGCCCTGGAGCTTCTTGGCGGAGACCAGGTCCTTGATCTTGGCGATCACCTTCTCCGGGCCGACCGTGAAGGGCAGCTCGGTGACGACCAGGCCCTTGCGGCGCGGGGAGACGTCCTCCACCGTCGCGGTGGCCCTGATCCGGAAGGTGCCCCGGCCCTTCTCGTAGGCGTCCTTGATGCCGGTGAGCCCGACGATCCGGCCGCCGGTCGGCAGATCGGGCCCCGGCACGAAACGCATCAGCGTCTCCAGGTCGGCGGCCGGGTGCTTGATCAGATGGCGCGCGGCCGCCACGACCTCGCCGAGGTTGTGCGGCGGCATGTTCGTGGCCATGCCCACGGCGATCCCGGAGGCGCCGTTGACGAGCAGGTTCGGATACGCGGCCGGAAGTGTGACCGGTTCCCGCTCCTGGCCGTCGTAATTCGGCTGGAAATCGACCGTGTCCTCGTCGATCGACTCGGTCATCAGTGACGTGGCGTCAGCCATCCGGCACTCGGTGTACCGCATGGCGGCCGGCGGGTCGTCGTTGCCGAGCGAGCCGAAGTTGCCATGGCCGTCGACGAGCGGCAGCCGCATGGAGAACGGCTGTGCCATCCGGACCAGGGCGTCGTAGATCGAGGCGTCCCCGTGCGGGTGAAGTTTGCCCATGACCTCACCGACGACGCGGGCGCACTTCACATAGCCGCGGTCGGGGCGCAGGCCCATCTCGTTCATCTGGTACACGATGCGGCGGTGCACCGGCTTCATACCGTCCCGGGCGTCGGGCAGGGCCCGGGAGTAGATCACCGAGTAGGCGTATTCGAGGAAGGAGCCCTGCATTTCATCGACCACGTCGATGTCGAGAATCTTCTCCTCGAAGTCCTCCGGCGGCGGGGTCTTCGTACTGCGGCGGGCCATCTCGGCTGCGGCTCCTTCACAGGTTCTGTACGGCAACTTCTGGAACTGACGCGGACCATTGTGGACCGCGCCACTGACAACGCCGACCTCGACCCGTCGTTGGGCGGGTGGCGGGGGCGGCGGCGGGGGAGCCGCCACCGGGGAACTTCGCGTGGTCGCGGCACGCTTGCATACAGTGGCAGGACTTCTCCATATCGCGATCGAAGGGACGTACATGCCCATGGGTCACACGGCCACAGCGCAGGCCGGTTCCGGCGGCCTGACAGCTACTGAGCACCGCCTGGCCAACGGCCTGCGCGTGGTGCTCTCCGAGGACCACCTGACCCCGGTCGCCGCGGTCTGCCTCTGGTACGACGTCGGCTCGCGCCACGAGGTCAAGGGTCGTACGGGCCTCGCGCACCTCTTCGAGCACCTGATGTTCCAGGGATCGAAGCAGGTGGCGGGGAATGGCCACTTCGAGCTGGTGCAGGGGGCCGGCGGCTCCCTGAACGGCACCACCAGCTTCGAGCGCACCAACTATTTCGAGACCATGCCGACCCACCAGCTGGAGCTGGCGCTCTGGCTGGAAGCCGACCGGATGGGCTCGCTGCTCGCCGCGCTCGACGAAGAGTCCATGGAGAACCAGCGGGACGTCGTCAAGAACGAGCGCCGCCAGCGGTACGACAATGTGCCATACGGTACGGCCTTCGAACGGCTGACCGCACTCTCCTACCCCGAGGGTCATCCCTACCACCACACGCCGATCGGCTCCATGGCCGACCTGGACGCCGCGACGCTGGAGGACGCCCGCGCGTTCTTCCGTACCAACTACGCGCCGAACAACGCGGTGCTCTCCGTCGTCGGCGACATCGACCCCGAGCAGACGCTCGCCTGGGTCGAGAAGTACTTCGGCTCGATCCCGTCCCACGACGGCAAGCAGCCGCCGCGCGACGGCACGCTGCCCGACACCATCGGCCGTGAGCTGCGCGAGGAGATCCGCGAGGAGGTCCCGGCGCGCGCGCTGATGGCCGCCTACCGGCTGCCGCACGACGGCACCCGCGAGTGCGACGCCGCCGATCTGGCGCTCACCGTGCTCGGCGGCGGCGAGTCCTCCCGGCTCCACAACCGGCTGGTACGGCGCGACCGTACCGCCGTCGCCGCCGGCTTCGGACTGCTGCGGCTGGCCGGCGCCCCCTCCCTCGGCTGGCTGGACGTGAAGACGTCCGGCGGTGTCGAGGTCCCGGCCATCGAGGCGGCCGTCGACGAGGAGCTCGCCCGGCTCGCCGCCGAAGGACCGACCGACGAGGAGATGGAGCGCGCCCAGGCCCAGCTGGAGCGCGAGTGGCTGGACCGGCTCGGCACGGTCGCCGGCCGCGCCGACGAACTGTGCCGCTTCGCCGTGCTCTTCGGCGACCCGCAGCTGGCGCTCTCCGCCGTCACGCGCGTGCTGGACATCACCGCCGAGGAGGTACGGGCGGTCGCCGCCGCGCGGCTGCGCCCCGACAACCGGGCGGTGCTGGTGTACGAACCGCTCACCGCCGAGGACACCGGCACCACCGAGGACGCCGGCGACGAGCAGGCCGGGACCGACGAGCAGGAAGGGGCGGACCAGTGAGCGACGCCACTGTCACCATGGACTTCCATCCCCGGCCGACCGCCGGTGAGGCCAGGCCCTGGGCGTTCCCCGCCCCCGAGCGCGCCACACTCGGCAACGGCCTGACCGTGCTGCGCTGCGACCGCCCCGGCCAGCAGGTGGTGGCCGTCGAGATCAACCTCGACGCCCCGCTCGACGCCGAGCCCGAAGGGCTCGACGGCGTCGCCACCATCATGGCGCGGGCGCTCTCCGAGGGCACCGACAAGCACTCCGCCGAGGAGTTCGCCGCCGAGCTGGAGCGCTGCGGCGCCACGCTCGACGCGTACGCCGACCACCCCGGGCTCCGGGTCTCCCTGGAGGTCCCGGTCTCCCGGCTGCCCAAGGCGCTCGGCCTGCTCGCCGAGGCCCTGCGCGCCCCCGCCTTCGGCGACAGCGAGATCGAACGTCTCGTCGGCAACCGGCTCGACGAGATCCCGCACGAGACCGCCAACCCCGGCCGCCGGGCCGCCAAACAGCTCTCCAAGGAGCTGTTCCCGGCCACCCTGCGCATGTCCCGGCCGCGCCAGGGCACCGAGAAGACGGTCGAGCGCATCGACGCGGCCGGCGTCCGCGCCTTCTACGAGGCGCACGTACGCCCGGCCACGGCCACCGCGGTGATCGTCGGCGACCTCACGGGCGTCGATCTGGACGAGATCCTCGCCGACACCCTCGGCGCCTGGACCGGCAACACGGCCGCGCCCCGGCCCGTCCCGCCCGTGACCGCGGACGACACGGGCCGCGTCGTCATCGTGGACCGGCCCGGCGCCGTCCAGACCCAGCTGCTGATCGGCCGCATCGGCGCCGACCGCCACGACCGGGTCTGGGCCGCGCAGGTGCTCGGCACGTACTGCCTGGGCGGCACGCTCACCTCCCGGCTCGACCGGGTGCTGCGCGAGGAGAAGGGCTACACCTACGGTGTACGGGCCTACGGCCAGGTCCTGCGCTCCTCGGCGCCCGACGCCCCGGGCGGCCCGACCGGCGCCGCGATGCTCGCCATCAGCGGCTCCGTGGACACCGCCTCCACCGGGCCGGCGCTGGCGGACCTCTGGACCGTGCTGCGCACACTCGCGGCCGAGGGACTGACCGACGCCGAGCGCGATGTGGCCGTACAGAACCTGGTGGGCGTCGCCCCGTTGAAGTACGAGACGGCCGCCTCCGTCGCGGGCACCCTCGCCGACCAGGTCGAGCAGTTCCTGCCGGACGACTTCCAGGCGCGGCTGTACGCGCGGCTGGCCGAGACCGGCACCGTCGAGGCGACGGCCGCGGTCGTCAACGCCTTCCCGGTGGACCGGCTCGTGACCGTACTGGTCGGGGACGCGGCGCAGATCAAGGAGCCCGTCGAGGCGCTCGGTATCGGCGAAGTGACCGTGGTCACCGGCTGATTCGGCCCGCCGTACACGGAACCCCGGTGACCGCGGTCACCGGGGTTTTCCGTTCTGTCCCTGTTTCCCGTGGAAACATGCCGTCTGCCCTGTGGGGAACGCGACAAAACAGCCTGTCTGGTTGGCGTTGGAAAGGCCATCGGCTTAGCGTCGGTCCGGCTGTTCGGCCGTTGCGCCGCACCCGTGGCAACGGACAGCCATCGCCGAGTCCCCGTCAGGCGCGAGCCGAGGGGAGCCGGGGACCCACCGTCCCTGGGGTGAATCGGACCGCCTTCGCGCAGCTTCGCCGCGTGGAGGGGCCCGTAGGAGACCTTCCTGCTCCGAACCCGTCAGCTAACCCGGTAGGCGAGAGGGAAGGAAAGGACCCGTCACCCCATGGCGTTCACCCGTGCCACCGGGAAGCACCGCGCCCGGAGCCGTACCACCCGCCGGGGCGTCAACGCCGCGGGCGTCGCGACCCTCACCGCGACCGGCGTCGTCGGCACCCTCGCCGCCTCCCCGGCGCTCGCCTCGGGAGCAGGCGCCGAGGCCGCCTCGCAGACCGGCTTCAACCGGGTCGCCGACCTCGGTGACACCCTCGCCGTCGTGGTCGACGACCAGGCCCACGCCCAGCGTTACGCCGCCGACCGGTCGGCCAGGATCAAGGCCGAGGCCGTCGCGCGGGCGGAGGCCCAGCGGCTGGCCGAGGCGCGCGCCAAGGAGATACGCGCCACCAAGGAGCGCGCCACGCGCGCCGCCGAACGCACCCTCCTCGGCACCTTCCAACTCCCCGTCGCGGGCTCGTACATCACCACCGGATACCGGGCCGGCGGCTCCCTCTGGTCCTCCGGCAGTCACTCGGGCGTCGACTTCCGCGCCGCGTCAGGCACCCCGGTGGTGGCCGTCGGCGCCGCCACCGTCGTCGAGGCCGGCTGGGGCGGCTCGTACGGCAACAACGTCGTGCTGCGGATGAGCGACGGCACGTACACCCAGTACGGCCACCTCTCCTCGATCGAGGTCTCGGTGGGCCAGAGCCTCGCCCCCGGGCAGCGCCTCGGCCTCTCCGGCGCCAGCGGCAACGCCACCGGGCCGCATCTCCACTTCGAGGCGAGGACGGGACCGGACTACGGCTCCGACATGGACCCCGTCGCGTATCTGCGCGCGCACGGCGTGAACGTCTGACCGCTCCCGCCCGCTGCCCCATCGCGCCGTCCCGCTCCGCCCCGTCTCCGCTCCGCCGTCCGACCTGCCCGTTGGCCAAAAGATATCCATGGATTTCGGGCACCCTTCGGAAATTCTCGTTGATTGCAATAGAGTCACGGAACAGGCGTCAATCGGCTGCGTTTCGCGCGGATTAAGGCGGAGGTTCGGACATGCGCATTCCCGCGCACTCGGTATGCACGGCGATTCGCGACGACATCGTCTCCGGTCTGTTCGAGCGGGGTGGCCGGCTCACCGAGGAACACCTGGCGCGGCGCTACGGCGTCTCCCGGGTCCCGGTGCGCGAGGCCCTGCGCACGCTGGAGTCGGAGGGCTTCGTCACCACGCGCCGCCATGTCGGCGCCTGCGTGGCGGAGCCCACGGAGCAGGAGGCGGCCGACCTGCTGGAGGTGCGGCTGATGCTGGAGCCGCTCGGCGCGGCGCGGGCCGCCCAGCGCCGTACGGACGCCCATCTCAAGGTTCTCCGCGGCCTGGTCAGACTGGGTCAGGAGCGGGCCCGCCGGGGTCAGGGCGAGGATCTGCGCTCGCTCGGCGCGTGGTTCCACGAGACGCTCACCCAGGCGTCCGGGAGCCCGGCGCTCACCTCGCTGCTCACCCAGCTCCGGCACAAGATCACCTGGATGTACGTGGTCGAGCAGCCCGCCAACCCCGTGGAGTCCTGGGCGGAGCACGGCGCGATCGTGGACGCCGTGGCGCGCGGGGACGCGGAGCGGGCGCGGGCCCTGACGACCCTGCACGCGGAGCGGACCGCGGCGGTGCACCGGCTCCGCCGGCCGGAGCGCGGCCGGGAAAAGGTGAGGGCCTCGCAACATGCCGTAAACATCGCGAGCGTCCGCAATTAACAATCGCGCCGTATACAAAGAGATGAATTGGGCGGGGGATCTTTTCTGCTGCCCTCATGAATAAAAAGGAGCCGTGGTCCACTGAATTCCGTGGACCACGGCTCCGTCCTGCCTTTACGCGATCAGCCGGCCGCGATCGGACCGGTTACGGGACGAGCCGCAGCAGCAGGTTCGGCGAACCGGTGCCGACGCTGGTGAGCGAGCCCGAGGTGGCCCCGCCGGTCAGGGCGCTGAGCACCGTGGCCGGAGTGGCGCTGGGGCGGCTCGCCAGGTAGATCGCGGCCGCGCCCGCGACGTGCGGGGCCGCCATGGAGGTGCCGGAGAGCGTGGCGGTGGCCGTGTCGCTGGTGTAGTAGCCCGCGATGATGGACGAGCCCGGCGCGAAGATGTTCACGGCCGAGCCGTAGTTGGAGTAGCTGGCCTTCGCGTCCGTGCTGGTGGTGGCGCCGACGGTGATCGCGGTGGCGACCCGGGCCGGGGAGTACGAGGAGGCCAGGGCGCCGTTGTTGCCCGCCGCGACCGCGTAGGTCACACCGGAGGCGATCGAGTTGGCGACCGCCGTGTCGAGCGTGGTGCTGGCGCCGCCGCCGAGGGACATGTTGGCGACGGCCGGCTTGACGGCGTTGTTGGTGACCCAGTTGATGCCCGCGATCACGCCGGCGGTGGTGCCGGAGCCGGCGCTGTCGAGCACCTTGACCGCCACGATCTTGGCCGACTTGGCCACCCCGTAGGTGGTGCCCGCGATGGTGGTCGCGACGTGGGTGCCGTGGCCGTTGTCGTCATTGGCCGACGTCGTACCGGTGATCGCGTTGTAGCCGTACGAGGCCCGCCCGCTGATCTGCGCGTGCGTGATGCGTACGCCGGTGTCGATGACGTACGCCGTCACCCCGGAGCCCGCGGTGTCCGGGTACGTGTACGTGCCGCTCAGCGGCAGGGCCGCCTGGTCGATCCGGTCCAGGCCCCAGGGGGCGCTGGTCTGGGTGGCGTCGACCTGGACCTTCTGGTCCTGCTCGACCAGGGCGACCGCGGGGTCGGCGGCCAGCCGCTTGGCCTGGGTCTCGGTGAGCTTGGCCGCGTAGCCGTTGAGCGCGCCGTCGAAGGTACGGGCGACCTTGCCGCCGTACTCGGAGACGAGACCCTTGCCCGCCGCGGAGGACGCCGAGAAGCCGGCCGCCTCCTTGAGCGTGACGATGTAGCTGTCCTTGACCGCGGTGGGGGAGCCGGCGTGAAGGACCTTCCCTTCGGCCGGTGCGGCGTGGGCGGGGAGTGCGGCACCGGTGCCGAGCAGCGCGGCGGTGGCGGTCGCGGCGACCAGCGTCGCGAATCTGCGCCGGGTGGAGCGGCTGGTGTCACGTATGACTGTCATCGCGAGGGGTTCCTCCTCGGTGAGTCGGCGCGCGGCAGGTGGGGCGCGCGCCTGATGGGGGGAGTACCTGATGGGGGGAGTGCAGGTGTTCGCGCTGTGAACCGGAAGTGTCATGTACACCTCCCGGCCGGTTAAAGATTGCAGCAACTATCCGTGTAGAACAAGAGAGTTGGCGTCTTGTCATATCCCTGACACGAGCGCGAAATGGAATCCCCGCACATCAGTGATCACACGGGCCACCCCGGAACCCGGGGGTGACCAGGAGCGACGCGGCGGAGCCGGCGCGCTCACCCGTCCCGCGGCGGAAACGACATCGCTCCCGCGACCGCCGGTTCAGGGGCGGGTGCGGGAGCGATGGGGGCGGACGCGGGGGCGGCGAGGGCGGCCCCGCGCGTCGTCGGCCGGATCAGACCGTCTCGGGCAGCTCGTCCAGGCCCTCGGCGACCAGCTTCGCCAGCCGGTCCAGCGCCGCGTCGGCGCCCTCGGCGTCGGAGGAGAGCACGATCTCCTCGCCGCCCTGCGCGCCCAGGCCGAGCACCGCGAGCATCGAGGCGGCGTTGACCGGGTTGCCGTCGGCCTTCGCGATCGTCAGGGGCACGCCGGCGGCCGTGGCGGCGCGGACGAAGATGGAAGCGGGACGGGCGTGCAGGCCCTCGGCCCAGCCGACGTTGACGCGGCGCTCAGCCATGGTGTTGCCCTTCAAGTCAAAAAGTCCTAAAACGGTGTCCGCTCCACACTCTCATGTGCGTCGGCGCGTCTTCCCTCCGGCCCCGGGCGCGCCCCCGCCGTAGGATCTGTTCATGGAGCCGCCGGCCGACCACGCGTACCCCGCCCACTGGGAAGCGGACGTGGTGCTGCGCGACGGGGCCACCGCCCGGATCCGGCCCATCACCACCGCCGACGCGGACCGGCTGGTCAGCTTCTACGAGCAGGTCTCCGACGAATCGAAGTACTACCGCTTCTTCGCCCCCTACCCGCACCTCTCCGCCAAGGACGTGCACCGCTTCACCCACCACGACTACGTGGACCGGGTGGGGCTCGCGGTGACGGTGGGCGGCGAGTTCATCGCGACCGTACGGTACGACCGCATCGACGCCCGGGGCATGCCCGCGTCCGCGCCCGCCGACGAGGCGGAGGTCGCGTTCCTCGTCCAGGACGCGCACCAGGGGCGCGGGGTCGCCTCCACCCTGCTGGAGCACCTCGCCGCGGTCGCCAGGGAGCGGGGGATCCGGCGCTTCGCCGCCGACGTGCTGCCCGCCAACAGCAAGATGATCAAGGTCTTCCGGGACGCCGGGTACACCCAGAAGCGGAGCTTCGAGGACGGGTCCGTACGGCTCAGCCTCGACCTCGAACCCACGGCAGAGTCACTGGCGGTGCAGCGCGGACGCGAGCAGCGGGCGGAGGCGCGGTCCGTGCAGCGGCTCCTCGCGCCCGGCTCCGTCGCCGTCGTCGGCACCGGCCGCGCGCCGGGCGGAGCCGGCCGTACGGTGCTGCGCGGACTGACCGGCGCGGGCTTCACCGGCCGGGTGTACGCGGTGAACCGCGCGTTCACCGAGGACCGGCGGGAGATCGACGGTGTCCCCGCCTTCCGCTCGGTCACCGCGATCGGCGACCCCGTCGACCTCGCCGTCATCGCCGTCCCCGCGGAACGGGTCCCGGAGGCCGTCGCCGACTGCGGACGCCACGGCGTCCGCGGGGTCGTGGTCCTCTCGGCCGGCTACGCGGAGAGCGGCGCGGAGGGCAGGGCGCGCCAGCGCGAACTGGTCCGCCAGGCCCGCTCGTTCGGGATGCGCATCATCGGCCCCAACGCGTTCGGCATCATGAACACCGCAGACGCCGTCCGGCTCAACGCGTCCCTCGCGCCCGAACTGCCCGGCCGCGGCCGGATCGGCCTGTTCGCGCAGTCCGGCGCGATCGGCATCGCCCTGCTGTCCGGGCTGCGCCGGCGCGGCGCGGGCCTGTCGTCCTTCGTCTCGACGGGCAACCGCGCGGACGTCTCGGGCAACGACATCCTCCAGTACTGGTACGAGGACCCGGACACCGATGTCGTCCTCCTCTACCTCGAATCCATCGGCAACCCGCGCAAGTTCACCCGGCTGGCCCGGCGTACGGCGGCGGTCAAGCCGGTCGTGGTCGTCAAGGGCGCGCGCCACAGCGGCAGCGAGCCGCCGGGCCACGCCGTCCCGGCGACCCGGATCCCGGACGCCACGGTCTCGGCGCTGCTGCGCCAGGCCGGGGTGATCCGGGTCGACACGGTGACCGAGCTGGTCGACGCGGGGCTGCTGCTCGCCTCCGGGCCCCTCCCGGCGGGCCCGCGCGTCGCCATCCTCGGCAACTCCGAGTCGCTCGGGCTCCTCACCTACGACGCCTGCCTCACGGAGGGCCTGCGCCCCCTGCCGCCCCGCGATCTCACCACGGCCGCGACCCCGGCCGACTTCGGCACGGCCCTCGCGAACGCGCTCGCGGACCCGGCGTGCGACGCGGTGATCGTGACGGCCATCCCGTACGTCGGCGGGGAGGCCGCCCCGGCCGCGGCCCCGTCCGAGCCGGCGCGTCCGCCCGGGCAGGGCCTCGCCGCCTCCCTCGCCGCCGCGCTCCGCGAGGCCGCGGCGTACGCCCCGGCGAAGCCGGTCGCCGTGGTGCATGTGGAGATCGACGGCCTCGCCGAGGCCCTCGCGGCGGTCGGTAACGGCCACCGCCGTACCGGCGAGGAGCCCGTGCCCGCCGCCGGCCGGCCGACGCCGCCACCTGCCGCCCCCGCCCCTCCCTCCCCTCCCGCCACCCACGCCATCCCCGCCTACCCCGCCGCCGAGCGGGCCGTCCGGGCGCTGGCCGAGGCCGTGGGGTACGCGCAGTGGCGGCGGCAGGCGGCGGAGCCCGGGACCGTACCGGAGTTCCTCGACGACGCGATCGACGAGCACGCCGCCGCCGCGCTGATCGCCGGGTCGCTCGGCCGGTCGGCCGACCCGCACGGGCTCACCCTCGCCCCGGCCGACGCGTGCGAGCTGCTCGGCCACTACGGGATCCCCGTACGGCCCGCGCTGCCCGCCCCGACGGCCGACGAGGCCGCGGTGGCCGCCGCCCGGATCGGCTACCCCGTCGCGCTGAAGACGACCGCGCCGCATCTGCGGCACCGCGCCGACCTCGGGGGCGTCCGGCTCGACCTCGCCGACGAGGCGCAACTGCGCCTCGCGTACCGCGAGCTGACCGGCGCCCTCGGAGCCCCCGCCGAACTGCGGCCCGTCGTGCAGACGATGGCCCCGCGCGGGGTCGACACCGTCGTACGGGCCGCCATCGACGCGGCGGCCGGCGCCGTCCTCTCGTTCGGGCTGGCCGGGGCGCCGTCCGAGCTCCTCGGGGACCTGGCGCACCGGCTCGTCCCCGTCACCGACCGTGACGCCGCCGAACTGATCCGGTCCATCAGGACGGCCCCGCTCCTCTTCGGCTGGCGCGGCTCCGCGCCGGTCGACACCCCCGCCCTGGAGGAGCTGCTGCTGCGCGTCTCCCGGCTGGTGGACGACCACCCCGAGGTCGTCTCCGTCACGCTGGAGCCCGTGGTCGTCGCCGTGTACGGACTCTCCGTGCTCGGCGCGAGCGTCCGCCTCGCGCCGCCGCCCGCGCGCGACGACCTCGGTCCGCGCAGGCTGCCCGGCTACTGACGCCCGACGGCCGCCCGGGAACGTCCCGCACGGGCGTGACCGGCAGCCATCCCGCCACCGTAGGATGGCTCCCATGGCGAAGACCGGTACGACGACCCAGGGGCTGCGCACGGCGATCGAGCGCAGCGGCTACTACCCGGCTCTCGTGGCCGAGGCGGTGGAGGCCGCTGTCGGTGGCGAGCCGATCACGTCGTACGTGGTGCACCAGGAGACCACTTTCGACGCCAACGAGGTACGCCGTCATGTCACCGTCCTTGTGCTGACGGCACACCGCTTCATCGTCAGCCACACCGACGAGCAGGCCGCCGACTCCAGCTCCCCGACCCCCTATGCCACCACTTCCACCGAATCGGTCAAGATCGATCGGATCTCGTCGGTCGTGGTCAGCCGCGTGGTCGCCAACCCCGAGTCGTACAAGCCCGGCACGCTGCCGCGCGAGGTCGTGCTCACCATCGGGTGGGGCGCCGTCTCCCGGATCGATCTGGAGCCGGCCGCCTGCGGCGATCCCAACTGCGAGGCCGACCACGGCTACACCGGCAGCTCCACCGCCGACGATCTGAGCCTGCGGGTCAGCGAGGCCGGCGACGGCCCGGACACCGTCCGCCAGGCCCTCGCCTTCGCGCAGGCACTCTCCGAGGCCACTGCCGCCACCGCGGCGGCCGGCCGCTGATGGCCGCCCAGCCCCTCTGGCAGGACCCCGTCCCGCTCGACCTCACCACCGCGCCCCTCCCCGAGTACGGCAGCGGTTCGCTCGCCGATCTGCTGCCCACCCTCGCGGCCGGTCAGGGCGTACCGGATCTGACCGCGGGCATCACCGAACTGACGCCCGCCGACCGGAACTGCGTCTTTCTGATCGACGGTCTCGGCTGGGAGCAGATCAAGGCCCATCCGGCCGAGGCGCCCTATCTGACCTCGCTGCTCGGTACGTCGCGCGGCAACACCGGCCGCCCGCTCACCGCCGGCTTCCCCGCCACCACCGCGACCTCGCTCGCCTCGGTCGGTACGGGGCTGCCCCCGGCCCGGCACGGGCTGCCCGGCTACACCGTCCGCGACCCCGCGACCGGCGCGCTGATGAACCAGCTGCGCTGGCAGCCCTGGACCGACCCGCACGTGTGGCAGCCGTATCCGACCGTCTTCCAGCTCGCCGAGGCGGCGGGCGTGCACACCGCCCAGGTGTCGGCGCCGGCCTTCCAGCACACCCCGCTCACCAAGATCGCCCTCAGCGGCGGCACCTTCTTCGGCCGGCTCTCCGGCGAGGACCGGATGGATCTCGCCGCCGAGCAACTCGGCGCGGGGGACCGGTCCCTGGTCTACACGTACTACAGCGAGGTCGACGGCAAGGGCCACCGCTTCGGCGTCGACTCCGACGCCTGGCGCGGCCAGCTGATGTACGTCGACCGGCTCGTCCAGCGCCTCGCCGAGCAGCTGCCGCCGCGCAGCGCCCTCTACGTCACCGCCGACCACGGCATGATCGACATCCCCTTCGACGAGGAGTCGCGCATCGACTTCGACGAGGACTGGGAGCTGCGGGCCGGCGTCGCCCTGCTCGGCGGCGAGGGCAGGGCCCGGCACATCTACGCCGTGCCCGGCGCCGAGAGCGATGTCCTCACCGTCTGGCGCGAGGTGCTCGGTGACCGGTTCTGGGTGGCGAGCCGCGACGAGGCCCTCGCCACGGGCTGGTTCGGCCCGCCGGGCACGGTGGACGAGCGGGTGTACGGGCGGATCGGCGATGTCGTCGCCGCGGCCCACGACGACGTGGTCGTCACCGCCTCCGTACGGGAGCCGCACGAGTCCGCGATGGTCGGGATGCACGGCTCGATGACCCCCGTCGAACAGCTCGTTCCGCTGCTGGAAGTACGCTCGTAACCCGTCGCGTCCCTCCCGTTCGGCGACCACCCACCTGAAAGGCCCTCACCCCGTCATGCCAGAGCTGGTGTTCTTCTCCGGAACCATGGACTGCGGAAAGAGCACCCTGGCCCTGCAGATCGGCCACAACCGGTCGGCACGGGGGCTGCAAGGGGTGATCTTCACCCGGGACGACCGGGCGGGCGAGGGCAAGCTCTCCTCCCGCCTCGGGCTGGTCACGAACGCGGTGGAGGCGCACGAGGGCATGGACGTCTACGCCCATCTCGTGGGCCTCCTCTCCGAGGGGGGCCGGGTGGACTACGTCATCGTGGACGAGGCGCAGTTCCTGTCGCCCGGCCAGATCGACCAGCTCGCCCGGGTCGTCGACGACCTGAATCTGGACGTGTTCGCCTTCGGCATCACGACCGACTTCCGTACGAAGCTCTTCCCCGGCTCCCAGCGGCTCATCGAACTGGCCGACCGCATAGAGACCCTCCAGGTCGAGGCGTTGTGCTGGTGCGGCGCGCGGGCCACGCACAACGCCCGTACGGTGGACGGCGTCATGGTCGTCGAGGGCACTCAGGTCGTGGTGGGCGATGTGAACCAGTCGTCGGCCGAGGTGGGCTACGAGGTGCTGTGCCGGCGCCACCACCGGCGCGAGATGACGGCCGCGGCGGCCCGCGCCGCGGCCCTCTCCCCGGACGTACTCCCGGTCGCGACCGGCTGACCGAGCCACCGGGCTACCGGTCCGCCGGTCCGCCCGCCTGGAGGACCGGGCCGGACGCAGAAGCCGCTTCTCAGACCACCGGGTCCGACTGGACGATCGTGAAGACCGCGCCCTCCGGGTCCGCGACCGTCGCGAGCCGGCCCGTCGCGCCCTCGCGCGGCTGCCGGATCACCTGGCCGCCCAGCTCGGTCACCAGCCGCGCAGCCGCGTCCGTGTCGGCCACCTCGAAGTACGTCATCCAGTGCGAGCCGCGGTCGCGGTCGAGCGCCCGGCCCAGGCCGTGCAGCGAGGCGACGGGACGCCCCTCCAGCCGCAGCGTCCGAAAGTCGAAGTCGGCGGAGGTCGTAGCCTCCACGTCGTAGCCGAAGAGCGTCTCGTAGAACGTGCCGACCGTGGAGGTCTCGCGCGTGATCAGCTCGTTCCAGACGGGTGTGCCGTGCGCGCCGGCCACCGCAGTCCCGGTGTGCGCCGCCGCCTGCCAGATCCCGAAGACCGACCCCGCCGGGTCCGCGGCTATGGCCATCCGGCCCGCCTCGGCCGCGTCGAGCGGACCGACCCCGACCGTACCGCCGCAGCTTCTGATCGTCTCCGCCGTCACATCGGCGTCGTCCGTCGCCAGATAGGTCATCCAGGCGATCGGCAGATGACGGTCGGGCGGCAGCTGGCCGATCCCGGCGATCTCCCGGCCGTCGAGCAGGCCGCGGACGTACGGTCCGAGCTGCTGCGGTCCCGGCGTGAACTCCCAGCCGAACAGCGCGTGGTAGAACTCCTCGGTCGCGGTGAGGCCGTGCACCATCAGACTCACCCAGCAGGGTGTGCCGGGCGTACGCCGGATCGCAGCCTCGGTCATCGTCACTCTCTCCTCGGACCTCTGCCGGCCGTACGGGGCCGGTCGGAAACGGACGGAAAACAGACGGAAGTAGATGTGAGCGGTCGTGAACAGTCGGGAACGCGCGGGTGGCGGTGGTGACAACGACCCGCGGTGCCCGAGCAGATGCTCGCACCCGCCGCCGTCGGGCGCTCCGGGGCCGCGCCGCTCTTGGCGGGATCTCGATCCGCTGTTTACCGTCCGTTTCTCCGTGGTCACACGGCGAGCGGGCGGTACGGGAGGATGACGTCCATGACAGCCATCATCACCTCAGCCGAACTCTCCGGCGAGTCGGCCGGCCCGCGCCCGCCCCTACTCCTCGACGTCCGCTGGCGACTGGGCGGTCCTTCGGGCCGGCCGGAGTATCTGGCGGGCCATCTGGCCGGCGCCGTCTACATCGACCTCGACACCGAACTGGCGGGTCCGGCCGGCGCGGGCGGCCGGCATCCGCTGCCCGAGCCGGCGGCCTTCGGCGCCGTGATGCGCCGGGCCGGCGTCTCCCGGGACACCCCGGTGGTCGTGTACGACGGCGGCCAGGGCTGGGCCGCGGCCCGCGCCTGGTGGCTGCTGCGCTGGACCGGCCACGCGGACGTCCGCGTGCTGGACGGCGGTCTAGCCGCCTGGACGGGACCGCTCACCACCGAGGTACCGGCCCCCGCCGAGGGCGACTTCGCCCCGGTGCCCGGCGCGCTGCCCCTGCTGGACGCGGACGGCGCGGCGGCGCTGGCACGGGACGGCCTGCTGCTGGACGCGCGGGCGGCCGAGCGCTACCGCGGCGACGTCGAACCGATCGACCGCGTCGGCGGCCACATCCCGGGCGCGGTGTCCGCGCCCACCACGGAGAACGTGGCCGAAAACGCCGCCTTCCTCCCCGCCGAGACGCTCGCCGCCCGCTTCAAGGAACTGGGCGCCACCCCCGACACCGCGGGCGGCGTGGGCGTCTACTGCGGCTCCGGTGTCTCCGGCGCCCACGAGGTGCTCGCCCTGGAGATCGCGGGCATCCCGGCGGCGCTGTACGCGGGCTCCTGGTCCGAGTGGTCGGCGGACGAGTCCCGCCCGGTGGCCACGGGCCCCGACCCGCTCTGACCGGGCGACGGACGGGCTGAACGAGAGCCGAACGAGAGGCCCTGGGGCCCGTACGCCGGACCGGTGAGTACGGGCCCCTCGGATTACGTACTCAAGTACGTGCTGATTCTGTGGAGATGGCGCGGACACACGCCGGGCGGACCGGCAGGGGGACCGGGCGGGCCCGTCGGGGCGCCCACCGGGCCTCCGTCAGTCCTGCTTCTTCCGGCGCGTGCCGAACACGATCTCGTCCCAGCTGGGCACCGCCGCCCGGCGGCCCGGCCGTACGCCGTCCGCCTCCGCCTGGCGGTCCGTCGTGCCGGTGAGCCGGTCGCGGTGACCGGCCACCGAACGGGGCATCAGGACGTCCGCGTACGCGGAACCCGCGCCCGCCGAGGCGGCCGGGGCCACCGGCTCCTCGTCGAGATCCGGATCCTCGTCCTCGTCCGTGTCCGCGGGCTCGGCCGACGGGCGCTCGGGCACCACCATGTCGCCGCGGAAGCTCGGCACCGCCTCCAGCAGGCTGGTCAGCGAGTCCCGCTCGTTCGGCTCGTCGGGGTCGCCGGAGCCGGGACGGTCCATCGGCCGGTCGAGGCCGCGGTCCATCCCCCGGTCGCGCGGCAGCCGCGCGATCCTCGGCACGAAGGGGAAGCTCGGCTCCTTCGTGGCGACCGTGTCGTCCGTGTCACCGATCAGCGCGCGCGCCTCGTCGTCGACGGCCTGCACGAGCCGCCGGGGCGGGTCGTACGTCCAGCTCGCCGAGTGCGGCTCACCCGCGACCAGATAGACGAGCAGCACCTCCCAGGTGCCGTCGTCGCGCCGCCAGGAGTCCCACTGGACGGTCTCCTTGTCGGCGCCGCGCAGCGTCAGCCGCTCCTGCACGGCCTCGCCGAGCTGGGGTCCGGTGTTCTCGCCCGGCCGGCGCACGGCGGTCTTCCTGGCCCGCTCCGCCATGAAGGCGCGCTCCGCGAGCACCGGCCCCTCGAAGCGGCGGACCCGGTCCACCGGGATACCGGCGTGCTGGGCGACCTCCTCGGCCGAGGCACCTGCTCGTATCCGCGCCTGGATGTCACGGGGCCTGAGGTGGCTCTCCACCTCGATCTCGATCTGACCGAGCCTGGCTCGGTCATTGCGTACGGCCGCACGCAGCCGCTCGTCGATCGGAAGCGTGTATTCCGTGCTGTCGGCAGCCTTGAGCACCAGTCGTGTGCCGTCGTTCGAGACGGCCACGACACGCAGTTCGGGCATGGGAACCTCCCGGGTGGTGCCTGCCGACGTCACGTGCGTCGCTGCTTCCGCTAGTCGAGTGTGGCCTGCCCGGGTGCAGCCTGCCACAACCTTTCCTGCTGCCCGGCGTGTCGGGCATGTGCCCCGGAACGCCGATGACACGGTTACCTGTTTGCCGACGCAGGGTGACAATACCCGTCACTCTGTGGGGCAGGCGCCCGTGCGGTGCCGCGGCGCCGCTGGATCGAGTGCCACCTTCGGCCCCTTTCCGTTGTCCCGGACGCCCGCGAGGGAGTCCGGCCCCAGGGCTCGCCACAGTACTCCATTCGGGCCATGTGGGTGGACCGCCGCGCCGTCCAAGTTCTCTGCGCGCTGGGGAGTTGAACCGCGGGGACCGCTTCCGGCGGGTGTCCTGCTTCACAGAATCCCCGAAAACGGAACTATCGGTTTCGCTCAGTTGTCTCTTCTTGGTGCAAGGCGGGACAGAGGGACAGATGTGCAGACAGGGCAGACAGGGACGGCGGATGGTGCGGGAACAGGAACAGGGCGAGCAGAAGACGCGGAAGCTCGAACTGAGCGTGCCGCAGGTCGCGGGCAGCGCGCTCGCCGCGGTCGCCGCGGCGGTGCTGGCCTCCCGGCTCGGCGTGTACGGCACGATCATCGGCGCCGGCGTGGTGAGCGTGGTCGCGACCTGCGGCGGATCGGTCTTCTCCCATCTGTTCCGGCGCACCGGTGAGCAGCTCAAGGTCGTCACGGAACAGGCCGTGCGGCCGGGCGGGCGCCAGGTGCCCGTACCGCCGGAGCGGCCCGGGGCGGCGGCCCCCGCGCCTGGGGACCTCCCCGGCGACGCGTTCGGTCCGGCCACCACGCACCGCGCGCGTGCCCGGGGCCCGCGGCGCCCGGTGATCGCGGCCGGCGTGGTCTTCCTGGTCGCGATGCTCGGGATCACCGGTTTCGAGCTGATCTCCGGTCAGAACCTCGACGGCGGCACGGGGACGACCGTCGGATACGCCGTCAGCGGCGGCCACCACCGCACCACCCCGTCCACGACCCCCTCGGCCCCGGCCTCGACGGACACCGGTACGGAGTCGGGCTCGGGCTCGGACGGTACGGACTCCGGCGCCTCGCCCGACGCGTCGCCGTCGGCGTCCCCGTCCACCACCGCGCCGGACTCCACCGACGGCTCCGGTTCGTCTTCGTCCGGTACGACCCCGACGCCGGAACCGACCTCCTCCGGCAGCGCGGACGTCACCGGCGGTTCCAGCTCCCCGGACGCGGGCTCCGGCACCGCCGGCGCCACGGACACGACCGGCCGGTAGCCGGGCCGTCAGTCCCCGAGCACGCGCCGCAGATAGTCGTTGCCGAACAGCCGGTCCGGGTCCAGCCGGTCCCGCAGCGCCGTGAACTCGCCGAAGCGCGGATACGCCTCGGCCAGATACGCCGCGTCCCTGGTGTGGATCTTCCCCCAGTGCGGCCGGCCGCCGTGCGCGGTCATGATCCGCTCCACCGCCGTGAAGTACGAGCGGTGCGGCGTCCCCCGGTACAGATGCACCGCGATGTACGCGGTCTCCCGGCCCGAGGCGGTGGAGAGCGCGATGTCGTCGGCGGGGGCCGTACGGATCTCCGCCGGGAAGCTGATCTTCAGCGGGGAGCGCTCGACCATCGCCCTGACCTCGCGCAGCGCGCCGACCACGGCCTCCCGGGGCAGCGCGTACTCCATCTCCACGAAGCGCACCCGGCGCGGCGAGGTGAAGACCTTGTGCGGGATGTCCGTGTACGTACGGGCCGAGAGCGCCCGGCTGGAGACCCTGGCCAGCGCCGGGATGGTCGCGGGCACCGCCCGGCCCAGCGAACAGGCCACCTGGAAGGCGCCGTTGGACAGGAGCTCGTCCTCGATCCAGCCGCCGACCCGGCCGGGCGGCGCTGCGGGACCGGCGCTGCGGTTGTTGCGCTTGGTGTTGCAGTTGCCGGTGTGCGGAAACCAGTAGAACTCGAAGTGCTCGTTCTCGGCGACGTGCTGATCGAACTCGGCCGTGACCCGGTCGAACGTCATCGGTTCCTCGCGGGCCGTCAGCAGGAAGACCGGCTCCACCGCGAAGGTGATCGCGGTCACCACCCCCAGCGCGCCGAGCCCGATTCTGGCGGCGGCGAAGACCTCCGGATTCTCCTCCGCCGAGCAGCTCAGCACCGAGCCGTCCGCCGTGACCAGCTCCAGGGCACGGATCTGGGCGGCTATCGAGGCCGAGTCACGCCCGGTGCCGTGCGTACCGGTGGAGGTCGCGCCCGCCACGGTCTGCTCCGTGATGTCGCCCATGTTGGTGAGCGACAGACCCTCTCGGGCCAGCGCGGCGTTCAGCCGCTTGAGCGGGGTGCCGGCCGCCACCGTGACCGTGCCTGCGGCGCGGTCGATCCGCTGGATGCCGGTCAGCAGATCGGGCCGTATCAGCACCCCGTCGGTCGCGGCGGCCGAGGTGAAGGAGTGGCCCGTGCCGACGGCCTTCACCCGCAGCCCGTCCTCGGCCGCCGCGCGGACCGCGGCGGCCACCTCCGCCACGGAGGCGGGGGAGACCATGCGCGCCGGTTCGGCGGTGACCGTCCCCGCCCAGTTACGCCACGTACCGCTGTTACGCCACGTGCTCCTGGTCGTCGTGCCTGTCCGGTTCCCGGTCATCCGCCCCGTGCCCTCCCCGAATCGGTACCGGCCCGCGCAGCCGGCGATACCCCAGGAACGCCACCACGGCCGCGACCGCGCCCGCCGCGACGGGCACCGCGTACCCCGCCCGGGCCCCGGCCGCGTCCACCACCCAGCCGGCGGCCGACGAGCCGAGCGCCACGCCCACCGCGAGCCCGGTACTGGTCCAGGTCATGCCCTCGGTCAGCTTGGTGCGGGGTACGTGCGCTTCGACGAGGGCCATGGTGGTCACCATCGTGGGTGCGATGGCGAGGCCCGCGACAAAGAGCGCCACGGCCAAGAACGGCAGGTTCCCGGCCAGTTGGAGGGGGATCATACTCACGGCCATCGCGCAGACACCCAGCAGCCACCGCCGGGCGGCCGGTCCCGTGGGACGCAGCAGGCCGAACACCGCGCCCGCCAGACAGGAACCGAGCGCGTAGACCGCAAGCACCAGGCTCGCCGCCGCCTTGTGGCCCCGCTCCTCGGCGAAGGCGACCGTCACCACGTCGACCGCCCCGAAGATCGCCCCGGTCGCCACGAAGGTCGCCGTCAGCACCCGCAGCCCGGGGGAGCGCAGCGCCGAACCGCCGGCGTGCTTCTCGCGCGGCTCCGGTACGGGCTCGGTGGCGCGCTGCGCCGTCAGCCAGACGACCCCGGCCAGCAGGAACACGGCCGCAAGCAGCGGGCCCGCGGCCGGGAACCAGGCCGTCGACAGACCGATGGAGAGGATCGGGCCGACGATGAAGCACAGCTCGTCGACGATCGACTCCCAGGCGTACGCGGTGTGCAGCGCGTCCGGCGAGCCCCGGTGGATCACCGCCCAGCGCGCCCGCACCATCGCCCCCACGCTCGGCATGCCGCCCGCGCCCGCCGCGAAGACGAAGAGCGTCCAGTCGGGCGCGCCGAGCTGGGCGCAGAGCAGCAGCCCCATGACGGCCGCGACCGAGACGAGCGTCGCCGGGCGGAGCACCCGGGCCTGGCCGTGCCGGTCGACGAGCCGGGAGATCTGCGGGCCGAGCGCGGCGGCCGACAGCGCGAGCGCCGCGGCGACCGCCCCGGCGAGCCCGTACCGCCCGGTCAGCTGGGAGATCATCGTGACGACGCCGATGCCCACCATGGCCAGGGGCAGCCGGCCGAGGAGGCCGGCGGTGGTGAATCCCCGGGTGCCGGGGGTGGCGAAGAGCGCACGGTAGGAACTGGGCAACGGACGCTCCGGTAAGGAATGAATATGGCCGCGACAGCTTACGTTCCCGGTCCGGCGGGGCGAACCGATTTTCTCGGCCCTCCGACGGGCGGCCGAACCCGGCCGCCGGCCCCGGCCGTGGGGTTGCCGTCCGGCGCGGCACAGCGGATGGCAGGATCGGAAACATGCCCGAACAGCTCGCCCATTCCCCCTACGACGCCCTGCTCCTGCTCTCCTTCGGAGGCCCCGAGGGACCGGACGACGTCGTCCCGTTCCTCCGGAACGTCACCCGGGGCCGCGGCATCCCCGAGGAGCGGCTCAAGGAAGTGGGGCAGCACTACTTCCTCTTCGGCGGGGTCAGCCCGATCAACGAGCAGAACCGCGCCCTGCTGGACGCGCTGCGCAAGGACTTCGCCGAGCACGGCGTGGAGCTGCCGGTCTACTGGGGCAACCGCAACTGGGCCCCGTATCTGACCGACACCCTGCGGGAGATGGCCGCGGACGGCCGGCGCCGTATCGCGGTCCTCGCGACCAGCGCCTACGCCTCCTACTCCGGCTGCCGCCAGTACCGGGAGGACCTCGCGGGCGCGCTCGCCACCCTCGCCGAGGAGGGCGTCGAACCGCCCCGCGTCGACAAGCTGCGCCACTACTTCAACCACCCCGGCTTCGTCGGCCCCATGGTCGACGGCGTGCTCGCCTCGCTCGCCGAACTGCCCGAGGACGTACGGGCCGGGGCGCACCTCGCCTTCACCACCCACTCCATCCCCGACGCGGCGGCCGACACCTCGGGCCCGGTCGGGGACCACGGCGACGGCGGCGCCTATGTGGCCCAGCACCTCGACGTGGCCCGGGTGATCGTGGACCGGGTCCGCGCGGAGACCGGCGTCGAGCACCCCTGGCGCCTCGTCTACCAGTCGCGCAGCGGCGCCCCGCACATCCCCTGGCTGGAGCCGGACATCTGCGACCACCTGGAGGAGCTGCACGGCGAGGGCGTCCCCGCCGTCGTCATGGCCCCCATCGGCTTCGTCTCCGACCACATGGAGGTCCTGTACGACCTCGACACCGAGGCCACCGCCAAGGCCGCCGAGCTGGGGCTGCCGGTACGCCGCTCGGCGACGGTCGGGGCTGACCCGCGCTTCGCCGCGGCCGTACGCGACCTCCTCCTGGAGCGCGCGGCGGCCGAACAGGACCGGCCGGCGGCCCGCTGCGCCCTGGGCGCGCTCGGCCCGAGCCACGATCTCTGCCCGGTCGGCTGCTGCCCGGCCCGTGCCCCCAAGCCCGCCGCCGCGGGCGCCGACAGCCCGTACGCCTGAAGGAGCCCGCCGTGACCGACGAGACCCCACCCCCTGCGACCGCCGCGACCGACGCACTCCTGACCGCGGAACTGCTCGCCCTCGCCCTGGAGGCGGCGCGCCGGGCGGGCGCCCTGCTGCGCGACGGCCGGCCCGACGACCTCGCGGTGGCCGCCACGAAGTCCAGCCCCATCGACGTGGTCACCGAGATGGACATCGCCGCCGAGAAGCTGATCACCGGCTTTCTCGCCGAGCACAGGCCCGAGGACGGATTCCTCGGCGAGGAGGGCGCCAGCTCGCCGGGGACCAGCGGTGTCCGCTGGATCGTCGACCCGCTGGACGGCACGGTCAACTACCTCTACGGGCTGCCCACCTGGGCCGTCTCCATCGCCGCCGAGCGGGACGGCGAGACCCTGGTCGGCGTCGTCGAGGCGCCGATGCGCGGCGAGACGTTCCGGGCGGTGCTCGGCGGCGGCGCCTTCCTCGGCGACCGGCGGATCACGGCCCGTCCCGCGGCCCCGCTGGAGCGCGCGCTGGTCTCCACCGGCTTCAACTACGTCACCACCGTCCGCACCCACCAGGCGGACATCGCCCAGCGGCTGATCCCGCGCTTCCGGGACATCAGGCGCGGCGGTTCCGCGGCCGTGGACCTGTGCGATGTCGCGGCGGGCCGGCTGGACGGCTACTACGAGCGCGGACTGCACCCCTGGGACCTCGCCGCGGGAGACCTCATCGCCCGCGAGGCGGGCGCGCTGACCGGCGGACGTCCAGGAGGTCCCCCGGGCTTCGAACTCGCCGTAGCGGCCCCTCCAGGGGTCTTCGAGCCCCTTCAGGCGCTGCTGGAGGAGTACGGCGCCTGGCACGACTGAGCCGGCCACCCGGCGCGGGACACGGAAAAGGGGCTCCGGTGCCGTCCCCTCGGCGCCGGGGCCCCTCTCCGTCGGAACTCTTGGTAGATGTCTGCTGCGGCTCTGTACGTGGCTGGGGCTGTCGGGGTCAGGCGCCGCTGGCGGCGCCCACCTCCACACCGTGCTCGGCGGCGAGCCGACGCAGGTCCTCCAGCTCTTCCTGTTCGACATCCGCGAGGAAGTCGTCGCCCGTCTCGCGGGCATGGGTCAGATCGGTCTCCGTGGCCTTTATGCGCTGAAGAAGCCCGGCGGTGAACGCGTCCATTGCGCCCCCTCGTCGTGGGTCAGTGGCACGGGGGTGTGCCGACGGCGGGAAGATCACGGGCCCTCTGTCACTGGAAGACAGCTACCTGGGGGCAGATAAAGGTGTGGCATGCCACAAACAGGGCGTGATCTCGGGTGTGAAGTCGTCTTCCCCAGGGTCAGTCCCCGAGAAACCTCGCGGCGCCGAGAAAATCGCTCCCCTGCCCGATGCCGCAGGTCACCCGGCATCGTCTTACCGCCGGTTTATGGCCGACAAGGGCAGGATGGGGCCGCACATGCACAGCTACCGCCTGCCCTGATCACGGGTGCCGGGCCCAGAGGAAGGAACAACGACGTGCGCGTACTCGTCGTCGAGGACGAGCAGCTGCTCGCCGATGCGGTGGCCACCGGACTGCGCCGGGAGGCCATGGCCGTGGACGTCGTGTACGACGGAGGGGCCGCGCTGGAGCGCGTCGGGGTCAACGACTACGACGTCGTGGTGCTGGACCGTGACCTCCCGGTCGTCCACGGGGACGACGTCTGCCGGCGGATCGTCGAGCTGGGGATGGCCACCAGAGTCCTCATGCTCACGGCGTCCGGCGACGTCAGCGACCGGGTCGAGGGCCTTGAGCTCGGCGCCGACGACTACCTTCCCAAGCCCTTCGCCTTCAGCGAGCTGACCGCCCGGGTCCGGGCGCTCGGCCGCCGTACGACGGTGCCGCTGCCGCCCGTCCTGGAGCGCTCGGGGATCAAGCTCGACCCCAACCGGCGCGAGGTCTTCCGGGACGGCAAGGAGATCCAGCTCGCGCCCAAGGAGTTCGCCGTCCTGGAGGTCCTGATGCGCAGCGAGGGCGCCGTCGTCTCGGCCGAGCAGCTGCTGGAGAAGGCGTGGGACGAGAACACCGACCCGTTCACCAACGTCGTACGGGTGACGGTCATGACGCTGCGCCGCAAGCTCGGTGAACCGCCGGTCATCGTGACCGTACCCGGCTCCGGCTACCGGATCTGATGCCCGTGGCCACCACTCCGGCGCCGCCCACCGCGCCCCCGAAGCCCACGTGGGACCCCAGGCGTCCCGAGCAGACCCTGCCCTGGGTCCGCCCGACCATCCGGATAAGGCTGACGCTGCTGTACGGCGGGATGTTCCTGATCGCCGGCATCCTGCTGCTCTCGATCATCTATCTGCTCGCCGCACAGGCCCTGCACGTGGGCAGCGAGCTGCCGTTCAAGATCGTCAGCGGCAAGGTGAGCAGCGACGTCTGCAACTTCCCCGACCAGGCGCCGCCCGAGCAGTTCAACGTCGCGATGAACACCTGTGTGAACCATCAGCGCCAGCAGGCGCTGGACGACCTGCTCAGCCGCTCGCTGCTGGCGCTCGTCGGGCTGAGCGTCATCGCGTTCGCCTTCGGCTACGCGATGGCGGGCCGGGTGCTCTCGCCGCTGGGCCGGATCACCCGTACGGCCCGCCGGGTGGTCGGCACCGACCTGGCGCGCCGGATCGAGCTGGACGGCCCCGACGACGAGCTGAAGGAGCTGGCCGACACCTTCGACGAGATGCTGGAGCGGCTGGAGCGGGCCTTCACCGCGCAGCAGCGGTTCGTGGCGAACGCCTCGCACGAGCTGCGCACCCCGCTGGCGATCAACCGCACGCTGCTGGAGGTCCATCTCTCCGATCCGGGGGCGCCGATGGAGCTCCAGCAGCTCGGCAAGACCCTGCTGGCCACCAACGAGCGCAGCGAGCAGCTGGTGGAAGGGCTGCTGCTGCTCGCCCGCAGCGACAACCAGCTGGTGGAGCGCAAACCGGTCGACCTCGCCGAGGTGGCCACGCGCGCGGTGGACCAGGCCCTCTCCGAGGCGGACACCAAGGGTGTGGAGATCCGCGGGGAGCGGGTGCCCGCGGTGGTCCAGGGCAACGGTGTCCTGCTGGAGCGGATCGCCCTCAACCTGGTGCAGAACGCCGTCCGGTACAACATCCCCGAAGGGGGATGGGTGGAGGTCGTCACCGAGTCGCAGCCCGGCCAGGCGGTCCTGGTGGTGTCGAACACGGGTCCCGTCGTTCCCGCGTACGAGATCGACAACCTCTTCGAGCCGTTCCGGCGGCTGCGTACGGAGCGGACGGGCAGCGACAAGGGCGTCGGCCTGGGACTCTCGATCGCCCGCTCCGTGGCCCGCGCCCACGGTGGCCGGATCTTCGCGGAACCCAGGGAAGGCGGCGGGCTCATGATGCGGGTCACTCTCCCGGTCTGAGAGACTGCGTGGAGTGATGAAGGGCGCCGGATCCACATCGGATCGCTTTGTTCGCTTTGCGCGGAATTGCGGGGAATGGATCCCGGTGGAAACGTGTGTGATCGATCACAGAGGCGAATTCCCGCCTATCGACTCTGTGTTATCAAGCCTTCAACGGAAAGCCGGTAAAGTCCGGGTTTCCGGGGGCAGGGATCACGGGAAGTACACGGGGTGGCGGCCGTGAGGCACAACCGGGGGACCGTGTACGGTCCCCTTCGCCACCCGCAAGCCGATCACTCCTCGTGAGACCGGTTGGGTGTCGATTGAGTAACAGACCTTGATGTGAGGCAAAATCTCCGCCTCAGGTCGGGCACAAGTCCGGCCTCTCACGCGTTACCTGCGCTGAGACACACAGACACCCAGAGGGGGAGAGCGACATGGCAACGGATTACGACACCCCACGCAAGACCGACGACGACGTCGATTCGGACAGCCTTGAGGAACTGAAGGCCCGCCGGAACGACAAGTCGACTTCAGCGGTCGACGTCGACGAGTTCGAACAGGCCGAGGGCCTGGAACTGCCCGGCGCGGATCTCTCCAACGAGGAGCTCTCCGTCCGGGTCCTGCCGCGGCAGGCCGACGAGTTCACCTGCATGAGCTGCTTCCTCGTGCACCACCGCTCCCAGCTGGCCAGGGAGAAGAACGGGCAGCCCATCTGCCGAGACTGCGACTGAGGTCGGGCCGGCCGTGGCAGGCGACACACCGTCCCGGAAACGGCGCTTCCGGCGCAAGACGTCACCGGAGGCGTATCAGGGCGGCACGGGCCGGGCGGAAGGCGTACAGCCCCCCGCCGAGGACTCAGCCGCCCTGCTGCCCCAGCACGGCTCGGACGAGGACGAGCGAGGCCTTCCGGCCTCGCTCGAAGCCGGCCAGGACGACCACGACGGCCCCGTGACCGGGGGCCGGCGCCTGGACAGCGTGCGACGGGGCGTGCGCAAGGGGGGCGAGGGCGCCAAAGCGGCCCTCGGGCATATCGCCGACCGGATCATCGACCTCGCGCCGCGGCTCCCGGTCCGTGATCTGGCCACCCTGCGCACGCAGTTTCCGGGACTCGGCCCCGAGGAGCTGGCCGACAAGCTGGTGGCGGGCGCCGCGAACAGCAGCTCCACCGTCGGCGCGGGCATCGGCGCGGCCGCCATGATGCCCGTACCGCCCGCGATGCCGGCCGAACTGGCGGCCGAGATCACCGCCGTCGCCGCCATCGAGCTGAAGCTCATCGCCGAGCTGCACGAGGTCTACGGACTGCGGCCCCCCGGCCCGCTCCGGGAGCGCAGCCTCGGCTATCTGATGTCCTGGACGCACGAGCGAGGCGTCGACATCACCAAACCGTCGAGTTTCAACGGCGCGCTCAGCGGCCCCATGAAGCGCGAGCTGCGCCACCAGATCACCAAGCGCATGGTCCGCACCCTGCCGAACCTGGTCCCGTTCATGATCGGCGCGGCCGTCGGCGCGATGATGAACCGGCGGGACACCAAGAAGGTCGCCGAGCACGTCCGCAAGGACCTGCGCAAGCGCCAGGTCCCCTGGGACGCCCTGCCGGCCCTGCCGCCGCTGGAGCGGACCGGAGAGCTTCCTCCGGGGCTGCCCAAGGAACTGGGCGGCGGCTGACCGGCCCGCGGGACCGGCGGCCCCTCCCGACGCCTCAGGCGGAGGTTCCGGTGCCTGAGCCTGTGCCGGACGAGCTGATCCGTACGGCGTTCAGCGCCGCCAGCAGCGTCCGCGGGTCACGCGTCGAGAGATAGAGATACGGGGTCGGGTCGTCCGGGTCCGTGACCACCACACGCAGCGCCGTCGGCACATAGCTGCGCAGCAGCATGAAAGCGCGCGGATCGGCCTTGTGCAGCCGCCAGGCGATCGCCTCCTCACGGTCAAGCACCTCGGCCTCGCCGAGCGCCGACACCGGGATCCTGGCGTCGCCCGCGACCAGCGAGTCCGCCACCACCCGGATCCGTGCCGAGCCGTACGAGCTGACCCCGGCCGCGGCCAGGGCACCCGCCCCGATCAGCCCGGCGAGCAGCGGCAGCGGCCCCAGCGGCAGCAGCATCAGACCCCCCGCGAGGGAGATCAGGGCGGCGATGCCCCACCAGCTGCGGGGCGCGGTCAGACGTTCGTCGTAGCGTGCGACGGAAGGCTCCATGGCGCCAAGCTTGGCACGGTGCGGTTGGCGGGCGACCGCGCGGGTAAGGTCTGCGCCTGTGAGCAACGTGCCATCCCCGGAGAGCGCCACCGGGCCCGACCCACAGCCTCCCGCCCCCGGGCCGGGGCCCCTGACGCCGCCGCCCGGCGCCGTGCCTCCCGTACGCCATCCCGAGGCGCCCGCTCCCGGTGAGCCGCTCGGCACGCACTACGAACACTGCTTCGGCTGCGGCGGGGCCCAGCCGCACGGACTCCAGCTGTCGGCGCGCGCCGGTGCGGGGGTGACCATCACCGCCGAGTTCACCGTCAAGCCCGCCCACCAGGGCGCCCCCGGGCTCGCGCACGGCGGCGTGCTGGCCACCGCGCTCGACGAGACGCTCGGCTCCCTGCACTGGCTGCTGCGGGTGATCGCCGTGACCGGACGGCTCCAGACCGAGTTCCTCCGGCCCGTACCCGTCGGCACGCTGCTGTATCTGGAGGCCGAGGTCACCGCCGTGCACCGGCGCAAGATCTACTGCACCGCCACCGGGCGGCTCGGCGGTCCCGACGGGCCCGTGGCCGTCCGCGCCGACGCCCTTTTCATCGAGGTCAAGGTCGATCACTTCATCGACAACGGCCGTCCCGAGGAGATCCGGGCGGCGATGGCCGACCCTGACCAGGCCAAGCGCGCCCGCGCGTTCGAGGTGAACCCATGACCGACACACCCCTGACCGACGCACCCCGCCGGAGCCCCCTCGACGTGCTGATCCGCCGGATCGACCCGGAGGCCCCCCTCCCGTCGTACGGGCACCCCGGCGACGCCGGAGCGGATCTGGTCACCACGGAGGCCGCCGAGCTGGCCCCCGGCGAGCGCGCCGTACTGCCCACCGGGATCTCGATCGCACTGCCCGACGGCTACGCGGCTTTCGTGCACCCGCGCTCCGGGCTCGCCGCCCGCTGCGGAGTCGCCCTCGTGAATGCCCCCGGGACGGTGGATGCCGGGTACCGTGGAGAGATCAAAGTGATCGTGGTCAATCTGGACCCCCGCGAGAGCGTGCGGTTCGAGCGGTACGACCGGATTGCCCAACTGGTCGTCCAGCAGGTCGAGAAGGTCCGCTTCCACGAGGTGGCGGAGCTTCCCGGCTCCGCGCGGGACCGGGGGGGCTTCGGGTCCACCGGCGGCCATGCCGCCGTGGGCGGGGTACAGGGTGGGAATCGATACGCTTCGGTCGTAACCGACCGGGAAGGACAGTGACGTGTTCGGACGTCGCAAGAAGAGTGGTTCCGCCGAGGACGCGGCGGACGCAACGGGCGAGACCGAGCAGGTCGCCGACGCGGCCGCCGAGGGCGACGCCGGTGAGCCGGGGGACGCGCCCCGCCGGGCGAACCTTCCGCCGGCGCCGCGCCCCGACGGTCCCTGGGACATCTCCGAGGTCTCCAAGCCCGACGAGGGCCGTGTCGACCTCGGGGGCATCTTCGTCCCCGGAGTCGACGGCATGGAGCTGCGCGTGGAGGTCGCCGGTGACGCGATCGTCGCCGCGACGGTCGTCGTGCGCGACAGCGCCGTACAGCTCCAGGCCTTCGCCGCGCCCAAGCGCGAGGGCATCTGGGGCGAGGTCCGCGAGGAGATCGCCACCGGCATCACCCAGCAGGGCGGCATCATCGACGAGGTCGAGGGCCCGCTCGGCTGGGAGCTGCGCGCGCAGGTCCCCGTACAGCTGCCCGACGGCACCGGCGGCGTACAGCTGGTGCGCTTCATCGGGGTCGACGGACCGCGCTGGTTCCTGCGCGGGGTGATCTCCGGGCAGGGCGCGGTGCAGCCCGAGGCCGCCGGTCTGCTGGAGCAGATCTTCCGGGACACCGTGGTCGTGCGCGGGGAGGGCCCGATGGCGCCCCGTGACCCGATCGTCCTCAAGCTGCCGGACGACGCGCAGATGGTCGCCGAGGGCGTCCAGCAGGAGGAGCAGGAGAGTTCCCGCTTCTCCGGCGGCATGGGCCAGCTCCAGCGCGGCCCGGAGATCACCGAGGTCCGCTGAACCGCCGTACGTTCAAGCCGGTGGGCGGCATCCCTGCGAAGGGGGTGCCGCCCACCGGCTTTTCCGCAGGTCACGCCGGTGCCGGCGGTGGTCGGGAGGCGGCGGCGTAGAGAACGCGTCAAGCGGATGCCCCGATGTGTATGAGACCCGTCAAGGAACCAGGAATCCCCCTTTTCGGGGGCTTTTCTTGCCGAGGCAGGTTTTCCGCACTCATTCCAGGAGCACCCGATGGCCGACGCGGCCTTCGTCGTCACCACACTCGCGGTCTTCGCGCTGGTGGCCCTCATCGCCAAGGGGGTGACCAAGCTGTGACCGCCGAGAACACCGTCGGCCTCGTCGTGGCCGTCGCCCTGCTGGGATATCTCGTCCTCGCGCTCCTCTTTCCCGAGAGGTTCTGAGGCATGGGTCCCGTCCTCTCGGGCGTGCTCCAGCTGCTCGCGCTGATCGTCGCGCTGGGCCTGGCGTACCGCCCGCTCGGCGACCACATGGCCGGTGTCTACGCCTCGCCCCGGCACCTCCGGGCGGAGAAGTGGATCTACCGGGCCATCGGCGCCCGCCCCGAGACCGAGATGCGCTGGCCGGCACACCTCCGCGCGGTGCTCGGCTTCTCGCTGGTCGGCGTCCTCTTCCTGTACCTCCTCCAGCGGGTCCAGGGCGTCCTGCCCGGCTCGCTCGGCTTCGCCTCGATCCCGCCGGGCCAGGCGTTCAACACGGCCGCCTCCTTCGTCACCAACACCAACTGGCAGTCGTACGCGGGCGAACAGGCCATGGGGCCCGTCCTGCAGACCGGCGGGCTCGCGGTCCAGAACTTCCTCTCCGCCGCCGTCGGCATGGCCGTCGCCGTGGCCCTCGTACGGGGCTTCGCCCGGTCCCGCACCGGTGAGCTGGGCAACTTCTGGGCGGACCTGGTGCGCGGCACGGTCCGTATCCTGCTGCCGCTCTCCGTCGTCGGCGCGCTCGCCCTCGTGGCCTGCGGCGTCATCCAGAACTTCGCCGGCGTCCACGAGGTCGGCCAGTTCGCGGGCGGCTCGCAGCAGTGGAGCGGTGGCGCCGTCGCCTCGCAGGAGGCCATCAAGGAGCTGGGCACCAACGGCGGCGGCTTCTACAACGCCAACTCCGCCCACCCCTTCGAGAACCCCGGCCCGCTCTCGAACCTCTTCGAGGTCTTCCTCATTCTCGTCATCCCGACCGCGCTGACCCGCACCTTCGGCAGGATGGTGGGCAGCGTCCGGCAGGGGTACGCGCTCCTCGCCGCGATGGCGGCCATCTGGCTCGGCTTCACGGCGCTGATGATGTGGGCGGAGTTCCAGCACGGCGGCCCGGCGTTCGGCCTCGCGGGCGGCGCCATGGAGGGCAAGGAGACCCGCTTCGGGATCGCCGGCTCGTCCCTCTTCGACGCCGCCTCCACCCTGACCTCGACCGGCGCGGTCAACTCCGCGCTCTCCTCGTACACCGGCCTGGGCGGCGGGATCGCGCTGCTGGGCATCCAGCTCGGCGAGATCGCGCCCGGCGGGGTCGGCTCCGGGCTCTACGGCATGCTGATCATGGCGGTCATCGCGGTGTTCCTCGCCGGTCTGATGGTCGGACGTACACCCGAGTACCTGGGCAAGAAGGTCGGCACCCGCGAGATCAAGCTGGCCGCCTGCTACCTCCTCGTCACCCCGGCGCTGGTGCTCTGCTTCACCGCCGCGGCCCTGGCGCTGCCCACACCGGGCCACTCCGTCGCCAACCCGGGGCCGCACGGCTTCACCGAGATCCTCTACGCGTACTCCTCGGCCGCCAACAACAACGGCTCCGCCTTCGCGGGACTGAACGCGAACACCCCGTGGTTCAACACCACCCTCGGACTGGTCATGCTGCTGGGCCGCTTCGTCCCCATGGTGTTCGTTCTCGCCCTGGCCGGATCGCTGGCCGGCGGGCGGCCCGTACCGGAGAGCGCGGGGACACTCCGGACCCACCAGCCGCTCTTCGCCGGAGTGCTGATCGCGACCGTCGTGATCGTCTCCGGGCTCACCTACTTCCCGGCGCTGGCGCTGGGACCACTGGCCGAGGGGCTGGCGTCATGACGACCGCACGACACACACGACACGGGGGGCTCTTCGCTCCCGGACAGCTGATCGCCGCCCTCCCGGCGGCCCTGCGGAAGCTCGACCCCCGGGTGATGATCAAGACGCCCGTGATGTTCGTGGTCCTCGTCGGATCCGTACTGAGCACGCTCTACGCGGCACTCGACCCGGGCGAAGCGTTCGGCTGGGCCGTCGCCGGATGGCTCTGGCTCACCACCGTCTTCGCCAACCTCGCCGAGGCGGTCGCCGAGGGCCGCGGCAAGGCGCAGGCCGACACGCTGCGCCGGACCAGGACCGGCACCGTCGCGCGCCGGATCACCGGCGGGACCGAGGAGGCGGTCTCCGGTACGGAGCTGCGCGTGGGCGACCTGGTCGTCTGCGAGGCGGGCGACACCATCCCCGGCGACGGCGATGTGGCCGAAGGCGTGGCCTCCGTCGACGAATCGGCGATCACCGGTGAATCGGCGCCGGTCGTCCGCGAGTCGGGCGGCGACCGCTCGGCCGTCACCGGCGGTACGAAGGTCCTCTCCGACCGGATCGTCATCAGGATCACCACCAAGCCGGGCGAGACCTTCATCGACCGCATGATCGCCCTGGTCGAGGGCGCCGCCCGGCAGAAGACGCCCAACGAGATCGCGCTGAACATCCTGCTCGCGTCCCTCACCGTCATCTTCCTGCTCGTGGTCGTCACCCTCCAGCCGTTCGCCGGGTACGCCGGCGGCCCGCAGCAGGTGATCGTGCTGATCGCCCTGCTCGTCTGTCTGATACCGACCACCATCGGCGCCCTGCTCTCCGCGATCGGCATCGCCGGGATGGACCGGCTGGTGCGGCGCAACGTGCTCGCCCTGTCGGGACGGGCCGTCGAGGCCGCCGGCGACGTGTCGACGCTGCTGCTCGACAAGACCGGCACGATCACCCTCGGCAACCGGCAGGCCGCCGAGTTCGTCCCGGTCGCGGGCGTCACGGAGGCCGAACTGGCCGACGCGGCCCAGCTCTCCTCACTGGCCGACGAGACCCCCGAGGGCCGCTCCGTCGTCGTCCTCGCCAAGGAGCGGTACGGAGTGCGCGAGCGCCCTCGGGGCGAGCCGGCCGGCGCCGAGTGGGTCGCCTTCACCGCCCAGACCAGGATGTCCGGCGTCGACATCACCGAGGAGGGGGCCCGCCGCCGGATCCGCAAGGGCGCGGCCGGCTCGGTCGTCTCCTGGGTGGCGGAGCGCGACGGCGAGATCTCCCCGGACGCCGGCCGGCTCACCGACGCCATCGCGCAGGCGGGTGGTACCCCCCTGCTGGTGGCCGTCGAGGACGACCGGGGCGCCCGGGTGCTGGGCGTCGTCCACCTCAAGGACGTCGTCAAGGACGGCATGCGGGAGCGGTTCGACGAACTGCGCCGAATGGGCATCAGGACCGTCATGATCACCGGCGACAACCCGCTGACCGCCAAGGCGATCGCGGCGGAGGCCGGCGTGGACGACTTCCTCGCCGAGGCCACCCCCGAGGACAAGATGGCCCTGATCCGGCGCGAACAGGCGGGCGGCAAGCTGGTCGCGATGACCGGCGACGGGACGAACGACGCCCCGGCGCTGGCACAGGCGGACGTCGGGGTGGCCATGAACACCGGCACCTCGGCGGCCAAGGAGGCCGGGAACATGGTCGACCTGGACTCCGACCCCACCAAGCTCATCGAGATCGTCGGCATCGGCAAGCAACTGCTCATCACCCGCGGCGCGCTGACGACCTTCTCCCTCGCGAACGACATCGCGAAGTACTTCGCGATCATCCCCGCCATGTTCGCCGTGGTGTACCCGGGTCTCGACCGGCTCAACATCATGCGGCTCGCCTCGCCGGAGTCCGCGATCCTCTCCGCGGTCGTCTTCAACGCGCTGATCATCGTGGCGCTCGTCCCCCTCGCCCTGCGCGGGGTGCGCTACCGGCCGATGAGCGCCGACCGGATGCTCCGGCGCAACCTCGGCGTGTACGGCCTCGGCGGCCTGATCGCCCCCTTCGTCGGCATCAAACTCATCGATCTGCTCCTTTCCCTCATCCCCGGCATCGGGTGAACGGTGTGTCCTCCATGAACAGCTCGGCGGGCAACGCGGCCCGGATCCTCGGCGCCTCTCTGCGGGCCCTCCTCGCCCTCACCGTCCTGTGCGGGGTGCTCTACCCGCTGGCGGTCACCGGCCTGGCCCAAGGACTCTTCCCCCATCGGGCGAACGGCTCCGAGGTTACGGAGTCGGGCCGGGTCATCGGCTCGTCCCTCATCGGCCAGCGCTACGACCTGCCGACGGAGCCCGGGCGGAGCACGGCCCCCGCGCCCGACCTGAAGTGGTTCCAGCCCCGCCCCTCCGACGGCCTGTCCGGCAACACCCTCAACACCCGGTACCGGCTGCTCGTCTCCGGGGCGACCAACCTGGCCGGGGACAACGCGAAGCTGATCGCGTCGGTGAAGGCGGCCAGGGCGGCCGTCGTCAGGGACAACTCCACCCCGGGCCACCCGGTCGGGCCCGCCGACGTACCCCCCGACGCCGTCACCTCGTCGGGCTCGGGGCTCGACCCGGACATCTCGCCCGCGTACGCCCTGCTCCAGACCCGCCGGGTCGCCGAGCGCAACCACCTCCCCGTAGGGGAGGTGCGGAAGCTGGTCGAGCGGCACATTCAGGGACGGGCGCTCGGCTTCGTGGGCGAGCCGCGGGTCAATGTCCTCGCGCTCAACTCGGCGCTGCGGGAGCTGGGGCGCCGATAGGCAGGCGCTCCCGCCATCAGAATCGCGTCAAGACCGGGCCGGAAGTCCGTCCGCATCCTATTTGTCGCCGTTCCCGGCTGTAGTTTCAGGACAAGCCGACGCGTCGGGCGCGGTGGCTCTTGTGGAAGACAATGGAGCCATGGGACGCGGCAAGCTTCGGATCTACCTGGGCGCGGCACCGGGAGTCGGCAAGACGTACGCCATGCTCGCCGAGGCGCACCGCCGCCTGGAGCGCGGCACCGACTGTGTCGTCGGCTACGTCGAGCACCACGACCGGCCCCGTACGGAGACGATGCTGCACGGCCTGGAGCAGATCCCCCGGCGCGAGCTCGACCACCGGGGGGCCCGCCTCACCGAGATGGACGTCGACGCCGTACTGGAGCGCCGCCCCGCCGTCGCCCTGGTCGACGAGCTGGCGCACACGAACGTGCCGGGCTCCCGCAACGCCAAGCGCTGGCAGGACGTGGAGGAGCTGCTCAAGGCCGGCATCGAGGTGGTCTCCACCGTCAACATCCAGCACCTGGAGTCACTCGGCGATGTCGTCGAGTCGATAACCGGCGTACGGCAGCGCGAGACCGTCCCCGACGAGATGGTCCGGCGCGCCGACCAGATCGAGCTCGTCGACATGTCGCCCCAGGCGCTGCGCCGCCGGATGGCGCACGGCAACGTCTACAAGCCCGACAAGGTCGACGCCGCGCTCTCCCACTACTTCCGCCCCGGCAACCTGACCGCGCTCCGCGAGCTGGCGCTGCTCTGGGTCGCCGACCGGGTGGACGAGTACCTCCAGCAGTACCGCGGCGAGCACAACATCCGCACCACCTGGCAGGCCAGGGAGCGGATCGTCGTCGGCCTCACCGGCGGCCCCGAGGGGCGTACGCTCATACGCCGCGCCGCCAGAATGGCCGCCAAGGGCTCCGGCAGCGAGATCCTCGCCGTCTACATAGCCAGGAGCGACGGCCTCACCGCCGCCTCGCCCAAGGAGATCGCGGTCCAGCGGAAGCTGGTCGAGGACCTGGGCGGCACCTTCCACCATGTCATCGGCGACGACATCCCCGCCGCGCTGCTGGAGTTCGCGCGCGGGGTCAACGCCACCCAGATCGTGCTGGGTTCCAGCCGGCGCAAGACCTGGCAGTACATCTTCGGCCCCGGGGTCGGCGTCACCGTCGCCCGCGAGTCAGGGCCGGACCTGGACGTCCACATCGTCACGCACGAGGAGGCCGCCAAGGGCCGCGGGCTGCCGGTGGCGCGCGGGGCCAGGCTGGGCCGCTCCCGGATCCTCTCGGGGTGGCTGGCGGGGGTCGTCGCGCCCGTACTGCTGTCGCTGGTGCTGGCGGAGCTGCACAACACGCTGGGGCTCGCCAACGACGTCCTGCTGTTCCTCTTCCTGACCGTGCTCGCGGCCCTGCTCGGCGGGTTGCGGCCGGCGCTGGCGTCCGCCGCCGTCGGGTCGCTGCTGCTCAACTTCTACTTCACCCCGCCGACCCACACGCTGACCGTCCAGGACCCCAGGAACCTGGTCGCCATCGTCATCTTCTTCGCGGTGGCCGTCTCCGTGGCGTCCGTGGTGGATCTGGCGGCCCGCCGTACCCATCAGGCGGCCAGGCTGCGCGCCGAGTCGGAGATCCTCTCGTTCCTCGCGGGCAGCGTGCTGCGCGGCGAGACCGCGCTGGACGCGCTGCTGGAGCGGGTGCGGGAGACCTTCGCCATGGAGTCCGTCGCGCTGCTGGAGCGGGTGAGCGACGTCGACCCGTGGACCTGCGCGGGCAGCGTCGGGCCGCAGCCCGTCGACCGGCCCGAGGCCGCCGACGTGGACATGCCGGTCGGCGACCACATGGCGCTGGCGCTCTCCGGGCGGGTGCTGCCCGCCGAGGACCGCCGGGTGCTCGCCGCCTTCGCCGCCCAGGCCGCCGTGGTGCTCGACCGGCAGCGGCTGGTCGGCGAGGCGGAGCAGGCCCGCGCGCTCGCCGAGGGCAACCGCATCCGTACCGCCCTGCTCGCGGCCGTCAGCCACGATCTGCGGACCCCGCTGGCCGGCATCAAGGCCGCGGTCACCTCGCTCCGCTCCGACGACGTCGAATGGTCCGAGGAGGACCGGGCCGAGCTGCTGGAGGGCATCGAGCACGGCGCCGACCGCCTCGACCATCTGGTGGGCAACCTGCTCGACATGTCCCGGCTCCAGACCGGCACCGTCGCCCCGCTGATGCGCGAGATCGACCTCGACGAGGTGGTGCCGATGGCGCTCGGCGGCGTACCGGAGCAGAGCGTGGAGCTGGACATCCCCGAGTCGCTGCCCATGGTGGCGGTCGATCCGGGGCTGCTGGAGCGCGCGGTCGCCAACATCGTCGAGAACGCCGTCAAGTACAGCCCCGGGGGCCGGCCCGTCACCGTCGCGGCGAGCGCGCTCGGCGCCCGCGTGGAGGTACGGGTCGTGGACCGCGGGCCCGGCGTCCCCGACGAGGCCAAGGACCGGATCTTCGAGCCCTTCCAGCGCCACGGCGACGCGCCGCGCGGAGCGGGCGTCGGACTCGGGCTCGCGGTCGCGCGCGGCTTCGTGGACGCGATGGGCGGCACACTCGCCGCCGAGGACACCCCCGGCGGCGGGCTGACCATGGTGCTCAACCTCCGGGCCGCCTCGGGGCGCGCGCCGGCCGGGGCCGGGACAGGCCCCGGATCCGAATCACCCGCCCGGGTCAGTCCGTGACCGGGGCAGCAGAAAGCGCAGCGGAAAGGCGGACCCTATGACCCGGGTGCTCGTGGTCGACGACGAGCCACAGATCGTACGCGCCCTCGTGATCAACCTGCGAGCGCGCAAGTACGAGGTGGAGGCGGCCTCCGACGGGGCGAGCGCGCTGGAGCTGGCGGCGGCCCGCCACCCCGATGTCGTCGTCCTCGACCTGGGGCTGCCGGACATGGACGGCGTCGAGGTCATCAAGGGCCTGCGCGGCTGGACCCGCGTCCCCATCCTGGTGCTCTCCGCCCGGCACACCTCCGACGAGAAGGTCGAGGCGCTGGACGCGGGCGCCGACGACTACGTCACCAAGCCGTTCGGCATGGACGAGCTGCTGGCCAGGCTGCGCGCGGCGGTCCGGCGGGCGGAACCGGTCGGCGGGGACGGCGACGAGAGCGCCGCCGTCGTCGAGACCGAGGGGTTCACCGTCGACCTCGCCGCCAAGAAGGTCCACCGGGCCGGCCGGGACGTACGCCTCACGCCCACCGAGTGGCACCTGCTGGAGGTGCTCGTACGGAACAGCGGCCGGCTGGTCAGCCAGAAACAGCTCCTCCAGGAGGTCTGGGGGCCCTCCTACGGCACCGAGACCAACTATCTGCGGGTCTACATGGCGCAGCTCAGGCGCAAGCTGGAGACGGACCCCTCGCACCCCCGCCACTTCGTCACGGAACCGGGGATGGGGTACCGCTTCGAGCGCTGATCCGGCCGTATCCGTACGGTGATCACGACCGGGGCCGGACCCGGCACCTCCGTACCCCGGTACGCTCTGGGTATGAGTGCTGAGAAGCCGACCGGCCGCCTCCGCCGGATGCTCGACCGGCTGTCCAGCTCCCAGGAGGATCTGGAGTCGGAGGAGCTGCGGGAGGACGCCCAGGCGTCGGGCTGCACCCGTATCGCCGAGTGCGACGACCGCCAGATAGTCCGGGTGACTGGTACGTTGCGGACGGTCACCCTGCGTCCACGGGCCGGCGTGCCCGCGCTGGAGGCGGAGCTGTTCGACGGCACCGCGCCGCTGGACGTGGTGTGGCTGGGCCGGCGCTCCATCGTGGGCATAGAGCCGGGCCGCAAGCTGATCGCCTCCGGCCGGATCTCCCTGAGCCACGGCCGGCGGGTGCTGTTCAATCCCAAATACGAACTCCGACCGCTCGGACAGGAGTAGCCGGTGACGTCACCCGACGAGCCCGCCGCCACAACAGATCCCACCGCCCCCCGACCCCCGACGGCGCCCACCCCGGAGAGTGACGCGAAAGCCGTCACCGAGGCGGCGCTCTTCGAGGCGTTCGGCGGTGTGCGCGGCATGGTGGAGACGGTCCTTCCCGGACTGCTCTTCGTCACGATCTTCACGATCAACAAGGACCTGCACACCTCGGCGATCGCCGCCCTGGTCGTCTCCCTGCTGCTGGTCGTGGTGCGGCTGATCCGCCGCGACACCGTCAAGCACGCGTTCAGCGGGGTCTTCGGCGTCGCCTTCGGTGTCGTCTTCGCGATGATGACCGGCAACGCCAAGGACTTCTATCTGCCGGGCATGCTCTACACGCTGGGGCTGGCGCTCGCGTACATCATCACCACGCTGGCGGGCGTGCCGCTGATCGGGCTGATCCTCGGCCCGGTCTTCAAGGAGAACCTCTCCTGGCGCACCCGTAACCCCGGCCGCAAGAAGGCGTACGCCAAGGCCAGTTGGGCCTGGGGGCTGATCCTGCTCGCCAAGTGCGCGATCCTCTTCCCGCTGTACTGGTGGGCGGACACCGCGCAGCTCGGCTGGGTGCTGATCGCGCTGAAGATCCCGCCCTTCCTGCTCGCGGTCTATCTGACCTGGGTCTTCCTGGCGAAGGCGCCCGCTCCGATCGATGTCTTCGCGGAGATGGAGGCCGAGGAGCAGGCCGAGAAGGAGCGCCTGGCGGCGGCCACGGCGACGGCGGGGACCGGCAACGGCACCGGGGAGCGTGCGCGGCACCGGCGTTAGGCCGTCGTACAGGAAACGGAGCAATGGGACAGCCCGTCCGGTGAGGTGACGCCTCCGCCGGACGGGCTGTCCCGTTGGGTACGTACCCGCTGCGCGTGCGTCAGCCGGCGGTCTCGCCGTGCCGGACCGACAGCAGGTCCTCCAGCTGCTCCTCGCGCGCCTGCGCCGCCACGAAGAGAAGCTCGTCGCCCGCCTCCAGGGTCTCCTCCGGATGCGGCGTCAGCACCCGCGTACCCCGGATGATGGTGACCAGGGACGTGTCCTCCGGCCAGGACACATCGCCGACCTGAGTCCCCGTCACGGCCGACTCCGGAGGCAGCGTCAGCTCCACCAGGTTGGCGTCGCCGTGGCTGAAGCGCAGCAGCCGTACGAGATCACCGACGCTCACCGCCTCCTCGACCAGCGCCGACATCAGACGCGGCGTGGAGACCGCGACATCGACGCCCCACGACTCGTTGAACAGCCACTCGTTCTTGGGGTTGTTGACCCGGGCGACCACGCGCGGCACGCCGTACTCCGTCTTGGCGAGCAGCGAGACGACCAGATTGACCTTGTCGTCACCCGTCGCGGCGATCACGACGTTGCAGCGCTGGAGCGCCGCCTCGTCCAGCGAGGTGATCTCGCAGGCGTCGGCCAGCAGCCACTCGGCCAGCGGCACCCGCTCGACCGAGATGGCGCTCGGCGCCTTGTCGATCAGCAGGATCTCGTGCCCGTTCTCCAGCAGCTCACCCGCGATGGAACGGCCCACCGCGCCGGCTCCGGCAATCGCGACGCGCATCAGTTCCCGCCTCCGTCCGGGCCCTCGGCGAAGGCCGCCTCGACCTTCCCGATGTCGTCCGTACGCATCATCACGTGGACGAGATCGCCCTCCTGAAGGACCGTCTGGGACGTCGGCAGCATCGCCTCGCCCAGCCGGGTGAGGAACGCGACACGGACGCCCGTCTCCTCCTGGAGCCTGCTGATCTTGTGGCCGATCCAGCTCTCCGACGTGTGCACCTCGGCGAGCTGCACACCGCCGCTGGGGTCGCGCCACAGCGGCTCGGCGCCGGACGGCAGCAGCCGGCGCATCATCTGGTCGGCGGTCCAGCGGACCGTGGCCACGGTCGGGATGCCGAGGCGCTGATAGACCTCGGCGCGCTTCGGGTCGTAGATCCGCGCCGCGACGTTCTCTATGCCGAACATCTCGCGGGCGACCCTGGCGGCGATGATGTTGGAGTTGTCACCGCTGCTCACCGCGGCGAACGCGCCGGCGTCCTCGATCCCCGCCTCGCGCAGGGTGTCCTGGTCGAAACCGACCCCGCTGACCCGGCGTCCGCCGAATCCCGAGCCGAGCCGGCGGAACGCTGTGGGGTCCTGGTCGATGACGGCGACGGTGTGTCCCTGCTGCTCCAGGTTCTGCGCGAGCGCGGCACCGACCCGGCCGCAGCCCATGATGACGATGTGCACGTCGCTACCCCGCAGTCCTGGTCGCCTCGATGACCTGCGAAAACACCCTGTTCACTCTTCTTTCTCGACCTGCCGGGTACCCAACGGGGTGCCACGTACGGCAGCCCCTCGGGACGAGCTTAAGCCGCGCCGCTCGCGATGCCGTCATCCCCATCGGCACGGGATGGGGTGGTGGGCGCACACGTGGTCGTTCGAACGCATACGATCCCTTCCGTGTCCAAACTGACCGACGTGCCCAAACGCATCCTGATCGGGCGGGCGCTGCGTAGCGACAGGCTCGGGGAGACCCTCCTTCCCAAACGCATCGCACTGCCCGTCTTCGCCTCCGACCCGCTCTCCTCGGTGGCGTACGCACCGGGCGAGGTGCTGCTGGTGCTCTCCATCGCGGGTGTGTCGGCGTACCACTTCAGCCCGTGGATCGCGGTGGCCGTCGTCGTCCTGATGTTCACGGTCGTCGCGTCGTACCGGCAGAACGTGCACGCCTATCCGAGCGGCGGCGGCGACTACGAGGTCGCGACCACCAACCTCGGGCCGAAGGCCGGTCTGACCGTCGCCAGCGCGCTGCTCGTCGACTACGTGCTGACCGTGGCCGTGTCGATCTCCTCCGGGGTGGAGAACCTCGGCTCGGCGATCCCGTTCGTCGTGGAGCACAAGGTCCTCGTCGCCATCGCCATCATCGTGCTGCTCACGCTGATGAACCTGCGCGGCGTACGGGAATCGGGCAAGCTCTTCGCGATCCCCACCTATGTCTTCGTCGGCGGCGTCTTCATCATGATCGCCTGGGGCGCCTTCCGCGGGCTGGTCCTCGGCGACACCATGCGGGCCCCGACCGCCGACTACCAGATCAAGCCCGAGCACCAGGGGCTGGCCGGCTTCGCGCTGGTCTTCCTGCTGCTGCGGGCGTTCTCCTCCGGCTGCGCCGCGCTGACCGGGGTCGAGGCGATCAGCAACGGTGTGCCCGCGTTCCGCAAGCCCAAGAGCAAGAACGCGGCGTCGACGCTCGCGCTGATGGGCGCGCTCGCCGTCACCATGTTCTGCGGCATCATCGGGCTGGCCATGGCCACCGATGTGAAGATGGCCGAGAACCCGGGCACGGACCTCATCCACAACGGCGCGGCGGTCGGCGCGGACTATGTCCAGAACCCGGTGATCTCACAGGTCGCCGCCGCCGTCTTCGGCAGCGGGACGTTCTTCTTCGTACTCCTCGCCGCCGCCACCGCGCTCGTCCTCTTCCTGGCCGCGAACACCGCGTACAACGGCTTCCCGCTGCTCGGCTCGATCCTCGCGCAGGACCGCTATCTGCCGCGCCAGCTCCACACACGCGGCGACCGGCTGGCCTTCTCCAACGGCATCGTCCTGCTCGCCGGGGCCGCCGCGCTGCTGGTCGGGGTGTACGGGGCGGACTCCACGCGGCTGATCCAGCTCTACATCGTCGGCGTCTTCGTCTCCTTCACGCTCAGCCAGACCGGCATGGTCCGGCACTGGAACCGCCATCTGCGGACCGAGCGCAACGCCGCCAAGCGCCGCCACATGGTGCGCTCCCGGGCGATCAACACCTTCGGCGCCTTCTTCACCGGGCTGGTGCTGATCGTCGTCCTCGCCACCAAGTTCACCCACGGCGCGTGGGTCGCGCTGCTCGGCATGGTGATCTTCTACGGGACGATGACCGCGATCCGCCGGCACTACGACCGGGTCGCCGCCGAGATCGCGGCGGCCGAGGGTCCGTCCGACGACATGGTCAGACCGTCCCGTGTGCACTCCATCGTCCTCGTCTCCAAGGTCCACAAGCCCACGCTGCGCGCGCTCGGCTACGCGAAACTGATGCGCTCGGACACCCTGGAGGCGCTCTCCATCAATGTGGACGCGGCGGAGACGAAGGCGCTCAAGGAGGAGTGGGAGCGGCGCGGCATCAATGTGCCGCTGAAGATCCTCGACTCGCCGTACCGCGAGATCACCCGGCCGGTGATCGAGTACGTACGGGGGCTGCGCAGCGAGAATCCGCGCGACGCGATCAGCGTCTACATCCCGGAGTACGTGGTCGGCCGCTGGTACGAGCATCTGCTGCACAACCAGAGCGCCCTGCGCCTGAAGGGCAGGCTGCTGTTCACGCCGGGCGTGATGGTCACCTCGGTGCCGTACCAGCTGGAGTCGTCCGAGCTGGCGAAGCAGCGCGCGAAGCGGCGCTCCGTGTACCAGGCGCCGGGGGCGGTACGGCGGGGGCTGGTGGACGGCGGCCGTCCGGCGGGCGCGGGCAGGGGCGCGGGCGGGGGCGCGGGCGGCGGGCCGCGGCCGAAGAAGCCGGACCCGGCTCCGGATCCGGACCGCGGGGAGTGAGGACACGCGTGGCGGGCGGGGCGCCGGCGCGCACGTAGACTGGTGGGCTGCTGCGGTCCGGCGGCACGGGTGCGGGTCGCGGGCCACCACCCGCCAGAGCCCCGCCGCGCATCCGTACCGTTCTCGCCCCGCCTTCCCTTGATTTTTGGAGCAACCCCCTCATGTCGACAGAACCGCAGGCTTCGCTGATCGGGGAGGAGTACGAGGTCGAGGTGGGCCCCGTGGCACACGGAGGCCACTGCGTCGCCCGTACCGACGACGGCCGGGTGCTGTTCGTGCGGCACGCGCTGCCCGGCGAGAAGGTCCTCGCCCGGGTGACGGAGGGCGAGGCGGACTCCCGCTACCTCCGCGCCGACGCGGTGAAGGTCATCGACGCGTCCAAGGACCGCGTCGAGGCGCCGTGCCCGTACGCGGGCCCCGGCCGGTGCGGCGGCTGCGACTGGCAGCACGCCAAGCCCGGCGCACAGCGGCGCCTCAAGGGCGAGGTCATCGCCGAACAGCTCCAGCGGCTCGCGGGCCTCACCCCGGAGGAGGCGGGCTGGGACGGTACGGTCATGCCCGCCCCCGGCGACAAGCTGCCCCCGGGCGAGGTTCCCGCGTGGCGCTCGCGCGTGCAGTACGCGGTCGACGAGAACGGCCGCGCGGGGCTGCGCAGGCACCGCTCGCACGAGGTCGAGCCGGTCGACCACTGCATGATCGCCGCGGAGGGCGTCAGCGAGCTGGGCATCGAGCGGCGCGAGTGGCCGCAGATCGCCTCGGTCGAGGCGATCGCGGCGTCGGGCTCGGGCGACCGGCAGGTCATCCTCACCCCGCGCGAGGGCGGCCGGCTGCCGCTGGTCGAACTGGACAAGCCCGTCTCCGTCCTGCGCGTGGCGGAGCAGGACGGGGGAGTGCACCGGGTCCACGGCCGCGCCTTCGTCCGCGAGCGCGCCGACGGCCGTACGTACCGCGTCGGCATGGGCGGCTTCTGGCAGGTCCACCCGCAGGCGCCGCAACTGCTGGTCGAGGCCGTCATGCAGGGCCTGATGCCGCGGAAGGGCGAGACCGCGCTCGACCTGTACTGCGGAGTCGGCCTGTTCGCGGGCGCGATCGCGGAGCGGGTCGGCGAGACCGGCGCGGTGCTCGGCATCGAGTCGGGCAAGCGCGCCGTCGAGGACGCCCGCCACAACCTCCAGGCGCTGCCCCGGGTCCGTATCGAACAGGGCAAGGTCGACCAGATCCTGCCGCGCACCCGCATCACCGAGACCGACCTGATCGTCCTCGACCCCCCGCGCGCGGGCGCCGGCAAACAGACCGTCAAACACCTCACCACCCTGGGCGCCCGCCGCATCGCCTACGTCGCCTGCGACCCGGCGGCCCTGGCCCGCGACCTGGCCTACTTCCGCGAGGGCGGCTACAAGCCCCGCACGCTGCGGGCCTTCGACCTGTTCCCGATGACGCACCACGTGGAGTGCGTGGCGATCCTTGAGCCCATCGCTAAGGGCGCCTGACCTGCTGGTTTTGTCATTTCCCAGGTTCCGGCCGGCTCGCGTCGACATGGTTCCGCGGGCGCATGACGTGGAGTGTGCCGCCTGCCGGGCGGACACCCCTGACCAGCGGTTTCGGCCCGTGGGACGGAGGACGCCGAGGTGTGGTCCTCGTCTTCCCGGAGTGGCGAACGGCAGTCTGGGTGCGTTCATGGGCACCGCCTCCGTTGCCGGCTGCGTCGGTGTCGTTCGACGCTACGGAGATCGTCAGCGATGTTCGATCACACTGCCCCTGTGACGGCGGGACTCTCGTACGCACGGGGTGGACCGACGTGACTCCACCGGTGTGAGACTCCGTACTGGTGGAGGCGCTGCGTCCTACGGGGAGCCGTGACGCGCCAGAGTTCCGGGGCCGGACCCTGCATTGGGCCGTGAAGCTCATTTGACGCTCGTTCTGATGGTGCATCAGGCTTATGACCGAGGATGCCGGCCAGGACGCCCGAGCCGCCGGTGATGAGGACCGTGCTGTCGGGGTCCCAGACCGTCTCTTACGGCGGGGCGGTGCCGGGGTGGTGGTGCGGGTCGGTCGCGGGACCTCGTAACGGCTGCCATTGATCCGCAGGCGGGGTTCGTCGAGCGCGGCGGTCGCGGACAACTGCTCGGTGGTGAGGTCGGCGTCGTCGCTTTCCACCAGGACGAACCGGCCGGGTTGTTCGGACTGGACCGAGCGCATCAGGCCCGATACCGCCGCTCCGGCCAGATCGGTGCCGGCCCGTACGATCAACGTGCTGTCGCTGAATCGTTCCTCGGTAAGCCAGTGCTGGACGGTCTGCAAGACCTGGGTGGTCAGCGTGCGGGTGTGCCTCAGTGGGGTCGTTGGCGTCGGTGAGTGCGGTGAGGACGACCACGTCGGGTACGGGGACGTCATTGTTTTCCGCGAGGTCTTCGAACCGGCCGACCGTCACACCGGTCCGCGCGGGTACGGGGAATTCGGTCCACGTCAGGGCGAGCAGATCACCGGCGCCGGAACCGAGCGCTTCGGCGGTCACCGGCCGGGTGGTGAGGGCGTTGATGGTGGCTACTGGCCGGCCGGTGTCGTCAGCGACGCGTACCTTTCAGCCGTCCGATACCGATGTCACCGCGACGCGCAGCATGGCAGCGCCGGTGGCGTGGAACTGAACCTGGCTCCACGAGAACGGCAGCTGCACTTCCTGTCCGGTCTCGCCCGCATTCAGGACGCAGGTGTGCAGGGCGGCGTCCAGGGGTGCGGGGTGCAGGGTGAATCGGGCCGCTTCTTGGGTCTGGTCCTCGGTGAGGGTGATTTCGGCGTAGACGGTGTCCCGGTCGCGCCAGGCGGCTTGTAGGCCTTGGAAGGTGGGTCCGTATTCGTAGCCGGTCGTGGCGAGGTCGTCGTAGAAGGTGGTGACGTTGATCGGTTCCGCGTTCGCCGGTGGCCACGCCGGGAATTCGGGGAACGAGACGGTGTCGGGGAGTGGCACTCGATGATGTTCACCGCGAGCCCGCCGCGCGCCGTCTCCTTGTACTTGACCGACATGTCGGCGCCCTGTCGCACTGTGCCCTTGAGGATCGGCGGAATGCCGGCCCCCGAACCGGGATGTTCCCGGCATACATGGTCAAGGTCGGCCCCGGTATCATGGCCCCGTGTCGTTCGAGGGCCGGTGGGCGGCCGTCGCCGGGGGGTACGTCGTCGCGGCCGTGGCAGTGGAGGTGCCCCCGGTTCTCTGATTGTTCTTCGGGGCGTGGGAGAGTCTCCTTCGAACCGTTCCGGAATGTCAGAGGTGGCCATGAGCAGCGAGGAGCTACTCTCCGTGCTCGCCGCAGTCGGTCATGCGCAGCGGCTGAGGATTCTCGCCGAGCTCGCCGGCGGCCGGATGTACGTCAGCGAGCTCGCCCGTCGGCTCGGCATGTCGAGGCCCCTGCTGTACATGCACATCGATCGCCTTGAGAAGGCCGGCCTGGTGACGGGCAGCCTGGAACTGTCCGATGACGGCAAGGCGCTGAAGTACTTCGAACTCACGGCGTTCGACCTGCGGTTGAATATCGATACCATCCTCGGGGCCGTGGGGGCCGACGAACCGATCTCCGACGTTCGGGGTGCGGACGAGGCGAGGGGGAAGAAGACATGATCGGGGCCGTCATCGCGATCGCCATTGTTCTGATCGTTATCGGGGGTGTCACGGCGAGTGTGGTGGCGTACTTCGGACTCCAGCGGCACCGGGCGGACGCCGTGGCCATGGCCTCGTACCGCAAGCTCGCCGAGGAGGCGGTCGCGCGACAGGAGTCGGTGCACGGCGAGCTCGCCGTGATGAGGGATCGCCTCACGGCGGTCGAAAGCCTTCTCCGCAGTGTCGACTGAACCCCGTCCCGGGGGTTTTTACGCCCTCGCTTCGAGGTCGTCCGCGGGCCTGTGGACCTGCTGGAGCTGTTCGTACGCCCCGCGGCGGACGGGCGGGCGGGATCCGGAGAGCCGGCCGAGGCGGTGCACAGAGCCCTGGCCGCCGTGCTTCCGTCGGGCGCTGGTGCCCAGCCAGGTGAGTGCGTTTCTGAGGCCGGCGCCCGGGCTCTGACGCGGCCCTGGGGCGTGGGCCGGACCGGCGCCGGCGCGTCAGCGCGCCATCAGGCGGGAGCGGCAGTATCGGTTGGATGAACGACACCGCCCCCTCTCTCCGGCATGTCACAGTCATCGTTGCCGCTACCGCGGGGCTGAGTGACGTGCGGGCGAGAGAGGCGGTGCTCGCCCGGACCGCCGAGGAGTTCGGTGTGGCGCCGCGAGCGCTGTCGGTGCGCCATGACGGCGAGGGACGCCCGCTGCTGCACGGGCTCGGCCCTGGTACGCACATCAGCATCAGCCATGGACACGGTCTGGCGTCCGTGGCGGTGACCGGCCTGGGGGCCGTCGGTGTGGACGTCGAAGCTGTCCGCCCCCTTCCCGCTCTGCGCCTGGCGCGGCGGTGGTTCACGCCCGCGGAGGCGGCATGGCTCCGCGCGCTGCCGGAGCCGTACCGGCCCGCGGCCTACTTCTGGCTCTGGACCCACAAGGAGGCGACAGGCAAAGCGCTCGGTACGGGGCTGGGCCGCGGCGGCCTGCTCCGCCCGGTGCCGCTGCCCGCCACCTGGCCGCCGCCCGCGCGGGCCCGCCTGCGGTGGGACGGTACGCCTTCGGTCCCGGCCCTCGCCGTGGCGGCACCGGCCCTCGCCCTGCCCTCCCTCGCCGCGTCCGCGAGCCTCGCGGTGGCGGCGGCCGGGCCGAGGGCGGAGGGGGCGTTCGTCGATGTCCGCGTGCGTGACAGCACGGGCGCCCAGGGCCGTGCTTGACACCTCCACACGTACCTGTCAGTTTTGTATTACAGGTGAAAGTCAGAGGGGGTGTTCTGTGGTGGCGGCCGATGAACTCCTCGCGCTTCTGGCCGCGATGGGGCACACCCAACGGCTGCGGATCATCCGCGAGCTGGCGAGCGGACGCGTGCATGTGAGTGAGCTGGCACGCCGCCTGGGTCTGTCCAGACCGCTGCTCTACATGCATCTGCAACGGCTGGAGGCGGCCGGCCTGGTTGTGGGCCTGCTGGAGCTGTCGCCGGGCGGCAAGGCGCTGAAGTACTTCGAACTTCAGCCCTTCGACGTCCATGTGACGGTCAATACCGTGCTCGAGGCCTTCCGTGAGGACGAGGCCAGGGCTGTGACCGCGGTCGATGCCGCGGAAGAGAAGGGAACCCCCACATGACAGGCGGCATCGTCGCCATCCTGATCACCTTCATCGTTGTCGGAGGCGTATCGGGATCCACCATGGCCTACTTCACACTTCAGCGACACCGGGCCGACGCCGTCGCCATGGCGGGCTTCCGCAAGCTCGCCGAGGAGGCCGTCGCCGAACAGGAGGCACTGCGCACGGAACTCTCCGACCTCAACGGACGCATCGCCGAGGTCGAGAGCCTGCTGAGGAGTGTGGACACGTGACCGCCGGACCGCGGCAGGTACGTTCCGGGCCGTTGCCCGCCCCCCTGGAGCTGCTGCGCTCGTCGCGTCCGTGGACGTCCACCGTCTACCTGGCCAGCTATCTGCTGATCGGCCCGCTCCTGTTCGCCTTCACCACGGCGGTCGTGGTGGTGTGTTTCGCCCTGAGTCTCCTGGTGTTCGGGGTGCCCCTGCTCATCGGCTCGGCGGCGGTGGTGCGCGGCTGTGCGCACATCGAGCGCGCGCGCACCGGGCTGATCGCCGAAGCGGTGAAGGCCGATCACCGGCGTGTGACCGAGCCCGGCATCCTCAACGCCGTGACCACACGGTGGACGGATCCCGCGGTACTCCGTGACCTGGCCTACCTCACCGTCCTGTTCGTACCGCTCCTGCTGCTCGACGCCCTGGCGCTCGGACTGTGGCTGACCAACCTCGCGGTGGTCCTGGTACCCGCCTGGTACTGGGCCGTGCCCGAGGGCGGCGCTCTTGGCTTCATCGGAGTGGACGACCTGCCGACCGCGCTGGTGGCCACCGTCGTGGCCTGCGCGCTGGTACCGCTGTCGTGCTACGCGGTGGCCGGTGCGGCACGTCTTCACAGCACCGTGGCCCGCACGGTGCTCGGCCGCCCGGCCGACCCGCTGGCCGAAGCGCGCCGTGTCCTGGCGAGCCCCGGTCCACTCAGCCGCTCCGGATCGGACCGGAACGCCACCACGCAAGGGGAGTTATGAGTACGTCACCTTCCGCGGCCCGCACCGACGAGGTCGTGCGGCTCACCGGGGTCAGCCGGACCTATGGGACCGAGCGCACCCTCGTACGCGCCCTCGACGACATCACCATTGGCTTCCGGCGCGGCACGTTCACCGCCGTCATGGGGCCGTCCGGCTCGGGGAAGACCACGCTGTTGCAGTGCGCGGCGGGACTGGACCGGCCCACCGCCGGCTCCGTACAGATCGACGGACAGGAGCTGACACGGCTGGGGGAGAAGGAGCTGACCCTGCTCCGCAGGGACCGCATCGGTTTCGTCTTCCAGGCGTTCAACCTGCTGCCCGCTCTCACCGTCGCCGACAATGTGGCCCTGCCGCTGCGGCTGGCCGGCCGTAAGCCGGAGCGCGGTGCCGTAGGGCATGCCCTGGAGCGTGTGGGTCTCGCCGACCGAGCCGCGCACCGCCCCGGCGAACTCTCCGGAGGCCAGCAGCAGCGGGTCGCCATCGCCCGCGCGCTGATCGCCCGGCCCGCCGTTCTCTTCGGGGACGAGCCGACCGGCGCACTCGATACCCGTTCGGCGCTGCAGGTGCTGCGGCTGCTGCGGGACGCCGTGCACCACGAGGGGCAGACCGCCGTGGTGGTCACCCACGACCCCGTGGCCGCCTCGCACGCCGACCGGACCGTCTTCCTGGCAGACCGCGGCGTCGTCGACGAGTTGTACGGCGCGTCCGCCGACACCATCGCGGAGCGCATGACGCACCTCGGCGCCTGGGGAGACCGCTTCTCCGACGTGGTGGAAGGAGCCGTGTGATGTTCGGCCTGGCCCTGCAGTCGCTGAAGTTCCGGAAGGGTCGATTCCTGGCCTCCTTCGTGGCCCTGTTCTTCGGCGCGCTCATCGTGATGGCCTGCGGCGCGCTCATGGAGACCGGCATCCGCAGCCCGGTGCCGCCGCAGCGTCTCGCCGCCGCCCCGGTCGTGGTCACGGGAGACCAGTCCTTCGACCATGACGTGCTCCCCGAACGTGTCCGTCTCGATCTCTCGGACGTCGAGACGGTACGTGGCGTGGAGGGCGTCGAACGGGCGCTGCCCGACGTCACGTTCCCTGTCAGCGCGCTGCGCGACGGCCCGGACTCCGGCGGCGACGCGCTGCGGGGACACGGCTGGTCCAGTGCCGTACTCGCCGCGGCCGGACCCGCTTCGGGGCGCGAGCCCGCGGGCGCCGGCCAGGTCGCTCTCGACCGGCGGGCCGCGCAGCGACTGGGCGTCACTCGGGGGGACCGGCTGCGGCTCGCCGTCGCCGGCGGCTCCCGCGAGGTCGTGGTCAGCGGCATCACCGAGCCGGTCGAAGGAGCCGCGAGTGCGGTGTACTTCACCGACGACGAGGCCCGGAGGCTGATGGGCCGGCCGGACCAAGTCGACTCCGTCGCCGTCGTGCCCGCCCCGGGCACGAGTCCCGCCGCGCTCGCGGAACGGATCGCCAAGGCACTCGAGAACCGTCGCGTGGTCGTACTGACGGGGGACGCCCGGGGCAAGGCCGAGTTCCCCCAGGCACTCGCGGCTTCGACGCGGCTGATCTCGCTGTCGGCGGTGTTCGGCGGCATCGCCGTCATGGTCACGGTCTTTGTCGTCGGCTCGACCCTGGCACTGTTGGTGCAGCAGCGCCTGCGCGAGATGGCGCTGCTGCGCGCCGTGGGCACCCTGCCCGGACAACTACGCCGGATGATCGTCGGCGAGACGCTGGTGATCGCTGTCGTCGCGGTGACCCTGGCTCTGTTCCCGGGCCGCTACCTCGGCGGCTGGATGCTCGACCGGCTGGCGGGGGGCGGTGTGGTCGCTCCGGAGATCGCCTTCCGGGCGGGCTGGATCCCCATGATCGTCGCAGCCGGAACAGCGCTGGCCGTCTCGGTCGCCGCCGCCTTCATCGCCTCGCGGCGGGCCGCGAAGGCCCGGCCGGCCGACGCGCTGGCCGAGTCCGGTCTGCAGCGCCGCTGGCTGAGCGGGAGCAGACTTGTCTTCGCGTTGCTGTGCTTTGCGGGCGGGGTCGCCCTCGCCCTGGTCACCGCTCTGGTGATGGAGGGCACGGTGGCCGCCAGTACGGCCGGTCCCGCCGCGCTGCTCTGGGCGGGCGGGATCGCTCTCATCAGCCCGGGGCTCACCCGGGTGTTCACCGCGGTCCTGGGCCGCCCGCTGCAGGCGGTCACCGGGTTCGCGGGCAGTCTCGCCATGAACAACTCAAGGGTCCGGCGGATCCGGGTCGCCGGAGCCGTCACGCCCGTCATGCTGGCCACCGGACTCGCCACCGCCCTGATCTACATGCAGACCTCGCTGGCCGTGGCCTCGGAGGAGGCCGCACGCGAACTCGTTGCCGCGGACGCCGTGGTCACGTCGACCACCGGCGGCTTCGCACCGGAACTGGTGGACACGATCGCCCGGCAGCCGGGGGTGGGGGGAGCGTCCGCCTACCTTCCCGGCACCGCGTACATCCTCGAACCGCTCAGCGCGGAGGACCGGGCCGAGGGCGAGGACCCCGACAACACCGAGCTCTCGGTGCAGGGCATCAGCGCCGAAGGGGCGGGCCGTGTCCTCGCGGCTCCGGCGGCCGAGGGGTCCTTCACCCGGCTGAAGGGCGACTCCGTCGCGTTGCCGACCTCCCTGACCGGTGAGAAGGGCAAGGGCATTGGGGACACGGTCACCCTGCTACTGGGGGACGGCGCACAGGTGCGGGCGGAGGTCGTGGCGTCCTACGAGGCGCGCAAGGGGTTCGGAACGGCGTTCCTGCCCGCCGAGCTGATGCTCGCGCACTCCACCACGGGGCTGGTGCCGGAGATCCTCGTCTCCGGGGACGACGGCACTTCCACGGAGCAGACCGTCTCCCAGGTACGGAAAGTGATGGCGGATCAGGCAGGCGCGCGGATCGTGGGCAGGGCCGCCGCGGACGCTGCGGTCGCCGCGGACGACGGGGCGACGAGTGCCTGGATCAACTACCTGCTCGCCGGCACCATCGTCGGCTACGCGGTGATCTCGCTGGTCAACACCCTGGTGATCTCGGCTTCCGAACGGCGCAGGGAGTTCGCCCTCCAGCGGCTGGTGGGTGCCACGAACGGCCAGATCATGCGCATGATGGCTGTCGAGTCCGTGCTGGTCGCCCTGGTGGGTATCGTGCTCGGAAGCGCCGTCGCCGCGGCGACACTGGCACCCTTCGGGATCGCGCTGGGCGGTTCGGCGATGCCCCGGGGCCCGGCCTGGATCTACTTCGTCGTCATCGGTCTCGCGGGGCTGCTGACCCTCACCGCGAGCCTTCTGCCCACCTCGATGGTGCTGCGCGGAAGGCCGGCGGTGGCGGTGATCTGATCTGACCTGACCTGACCTGACCTGACCTGACCTGCCGTCGAGCGTGGGCCGGCGCAGACCGAACTCCCCGATCTCGATGCCCGCGTCTCTGAGGGCAGCGGCAGCCGCCGCCACTCCCTCCATTCCCTCGACGATCTGTACGGCCGCGGCGCCCCGCTCCCCGTCGGTCCGGGGCGCGCCGGCCATGACCGGCGCGAGGGCCGAGAGAGCCGCCGGCGGCTGGGCGCGGTCGAGAACAGTGAGGTGCGGCTGGGTGCGGCCCGACTTGTTCTTGCGCTCCTCCACGGTGCCTTCCGCGATCACCCGGCCGTGGTCGATGACGACGATCCGATCGGCGAGCTGGTCGGCCTCCGCTACGAGACGGCGTGCGATCCCCGCCTCAACCACACCCGGTCGCTGGACCCGGCGTTCCTGCTCGCGGAGATGTACCGGGGCCGGACACCCCGCGCGTGATGTGTGCCGTGGTGTCGCGGGCGATATCCCGACGCACGTTTCGACGCACGCGGCGCAGGCACTGCCCCTCTGTCGGCAGTGCCTCAACACCCTTTAGGATTCGGGGACGTCGGCGCGTGTGCGGCTCTTCGGGCCGTGAGTCGGGCAGCACGGCACGTGCTGAGAACCGCTTCCCACTGTTGTGGTCCGCGGCGCGAAGCCGAGAACCCCGCGCGGGTTGTCCGTCGGCGACGGGTGGTGGGCCATCCCTCTCAGGAAGGCTCAGCCTTGCACCGCACACACGCACGACGCTCCGTCATTGTCGCGACCGCCCTCGGCCTTGCCCTCGCCTCCGCCCCGGCCGTCTCCCATGCCCGGAGCGCCGAAGGCACGAACACCCCCATCAACGTGAGCCTTACCGTCCAGGGCCCGGACGGACTTCTTTTCCAGGGGAAGATCAAGACCCGGGGACACGAGGTCACCACCGCCGGCGGCGGTACACACAGATGCGACGGCACCAACGGCGGCGCCCATCCCACGGCCGTCCCCACGCCGACAGCCGCCCTCGACGATGCCGCCCGCAAGCGGCACTTCACGTGGGACGGCACCTGGTACGCGTCCTTCGACGACTTCCTGGTCGAGAGCGTCAAGGACGTCGGCGGCGGGGGCGTCGCCTACTGGAACATCTCCGTCAACGGTACGTCCACGCCCGTCGGCGGCTGCCAGTTCAAGCTGACCGCCGGCGACAAGGTGACGTTCGCCTGGACGGCTTTCTGACCCCGCGCCCCGCGCCCCGCGCCCCGCGCCCGCGCACTCGCACTCAACGGCTGGGCACGCCCGGGAACGGGCGTGCCTCGTACGTCGTCACCGCGGCCCCGGCCTCTGCGCCGCCGGCCGCGGTGATGTGCTCGGGCACCCGGTGCCCGGTGGGCCACGTCTTTCGCCACGTATCAACTGAGGTTGAGAACAGTCCACGGTCACGAGCGTCATCAACAACGCCGCGGGAACTCACCCGGCACGGGAATCGACTACTGCTTCGCCGGCATGAGCCGAACACATGCGGAACCGGAAGTCGCCCGCGGCGGCCGGTCACAGTGAGCCCGTTCGGTTGCCCTGGTGCTGTTTCGAATGCACATGCCACGTCACTGCCCGGTCGGACGCTCGACAGACACAGGAGACACCAGTCATGGAACGCAGACGATTTCTTCACGGAACGACAGCGGCGGGCGCGGCGGTCGTGGCCGGTGGCGCGCTGACCGCCACAGCTGTCAGCGGCGGTCCGGCCTCGGCCGCACCACGGCGTACCGCCCCGCTGCGCGTCGACATCGTGATGTTCGACGGGGTCGAGGACCTCGATTGCGTCGCTCCTTACACCGTCTTCGTGTACGGCCGGGAAAGGGTAAAGGTCCGCTACGTCACCATGGGACGCCCCGGACTGATCCGTTCCGCACACGGCGTCGGCTTCCAGGTCGAGCACCGGTGGTCCCCGGAGAAGGCGGACGTGATCGTGGTGCCGGGAGGGGGATACCTACGCTCGGAAGAGGCCGGCGTCTGGGCGGAGATCAGGCGCGGTGTCCTGCCGCGGGCGCTCGCCGACGCGTCCCGGGAGGGGCTGACGATCAGTTCGGTCTGTACGGGGGCGGTACTGCTGTCCGCGGCGGGCCTGACCAAGGGGCGTCCCTGCACTACTCATCAGCTGGCCAAGGCGGAACTCGCGGCGCAGGGCGGCCTCGTCAAGAATGCCCGCGTCGTCGATGACGGAGACCTCGTCACCGCCGGAGGCGTCTCCTCGGGGCTGGAGTTGGGCCTGTGGCTGTTCAAGCGCGAAATCGGCTCGGATGCCGTGCTGGAGGTGGAAGAGATACTGGAGTACGAGCCACGCGGGACCGTCTGGACAGCGCATTCATCATCCTAGGCACCCTGCCGGACCGCTCCCCCGGTGAGCGGTCCGGCAAGCCGGCCCCGCCCCGCATCCGGACGGTCGGCGAGCTGGTGACCGAACGCGCACGGCAGGGCAGGCCCGATCGACAAGGAGGTGCGCCAGGCCGTTCGCCGTAAGACACTCGCGCCGCGGAACCGCCGACTCGGCCTGAGCGTCAGAAGGCTGTGACTCGGAGAATTGGGCCCATACTCGCCGCTGCCGCGCTGGGTTCCGCGGTACTTACGAGCTGCGGAACGGTCGGTGAGGAGGGAAGGGCTGTGCGGGCGACGCCGTCCGGTCGGACGATTCCCTTCGAGCTCTATACGCATTGCGGAATCGATGAGGCCCTTGTCGGCTCGACATACTTCGAAGCGAGTACTCCGCTCTCCGACGGTTCGGGGAACCCGCCCGAGGGATGGGGCAACCCCACCCAGTGGGGCACGATGACCTTGAAGTCCGAGAGTGAAGCCGTCTTCACCGATGACGCCGGACACGAGGTCCACTTCCGCGCCCGGCCGGGCGCGAACACCCCCAAGCAGGTCTGCGCGTAGCGCCGGCCGAGTCGTCGTGGGGCCTGCGGCCGTCCCTCGGCCGTGGTTGCCCCTTCAGCCGTGGTGCCCCTGGTCCGTGAAGAGGGCACGGTGGAGCATCGCGCGGATGCGGTCGTTCAGCTCCTCGCGGTGGACGACGTCGTTGTCCGCCATGGCTCCGGCCGCCATGGGGAACGTCAGCATCAGGTCCTCGATCTCGACGTCCGGGCGGACGAGCCCGGTGGTGAGGCCGCGTTCGAAGTGGGGGCGGAACGCGGCGACGGTTCTGGTGGAGAGGCGGGTCAGCCAGGAGACGTCCGCGCCGGACAGGATGTGGGCGAGGGTCCGGTTGTCGCGCTGCATGTCGAGGACGAAGTCGAGGAGGCGTACGACGGCGTCCGGGCGGTCGCCCAGTTCCGCGGCGTGCTCCTCGATGCGTACGACGTTGTCGTCGTAGACCGTCGCGGCGAGTTCCTGGCGGGTGGCGAAGTTGCGGTAGATCGTGGTCCGGCTGACCTCGGCGGCGCGGGCGATCTCCTCGAAGGCGACGTCGGGGCCCTGTTCGGCGAACGCCTTGCGGGCGGCTGCCAGGAGCCGCTCCCGGTTGGCGGCGGCGTCTCGCCGTTGTGTGCGCTGCGTCTCTTCTGGCATGCGTCGCAGACTACTGGTCATTATCCGTACACCCCTGTACGTTTCTTGGAAACGTGGCATCGGGTGTGAAGGAGATCGCTGATGGAAGGCCTCAACAACAAGGTCGTCGTGCTCGCGGGCGCGGGTGGGCTCGCCACCGCGACGGCGAAGTTTCTGGGCGCGGGCGGCGCCACGATCGTGGTGAGCGACGTCGTGGAGGCCTCGGCGGAGGCCACGCTGCGGGCGGCCAGGGACGCCGGGGGAGACGGTGTCGCAATGGTGGTCGACATCTCGGACGAGGCGCAGGTCAAGAGCCAGATCGACCGGGCGGTGAAGGAGTACGGGCGGATCGACGGACTCTTCAACGTGGCCGCCAACATCCACCCCGACGAGGTCGCCAAGGACACGCACGCCGTCGACATCGACCTCGCGGCCTGGCAGCGCACGATCGACGTCAATCTGACGGGCTACCTGCTGACCCTCAAGCACGCCCTGCCCCACATGATCGCGAGCGGCGGCGGATCCGTGGTGAACACCCTCTCCGGCGCGGTCTACGCCGGCATGGCGGACAAGGTCGCGTACTCGGTGACGAAGGCCGGTATCGGCGCGCTGACCAGGCATGTCGCGCGCAAGTACGGCAAGGACGGCATCCGTGCCAACGGCATCGCGCCCGGCCTGGTGATGACGGAGGCGACGAAGCTGAATCTGCCCGAGGACTTCCGCGACATGATCCTCACGGGGACGCCCGCGGCACGCCACGGAGAGCCCCGGGACATCGGCGCCACCGTCGCGTTCCTGCTCTCCGACCTCTCGGAGTGGACCACCGGCCAGATCCTGTGCGTCGACGGCGGCACCACCATGCGCGTCTAGGGTCTTCGGACGCCGGGGCCGGTCACAGCGCGGGAAGCGTCATCTCGACCCGCGTACCGCCGGACTCGGGGCTCTCGACGCGTACGGTGCCGCCGTGCAGGTCCGCGACGGCCGCGACGATCGAGAGGCCGAGGCCGCTGCCGCCCCGGGCGCGGCTTCTGCTTCTGTCGGCGCGGTAGAAGCGGTCGAAGACATGGGGGAGCGCCTCGGCCGGGATGCCCGGTCCCTCGTCGGCGACGCTCAGCGTGGCGTGGCCGCCGGACACCGACAGCTTCACCGCGCAGGCCGCGTCCGGTGGTGTGTGCATGCGTACGTTCGCCAGTACGTTGGCGACGACTCCGCGCAGCTGGGCCTCGTCCCCGCGTACCGTCACGTCCGGAGCCACGGCGACCGTCCAGGGGCGGGCCGGTTCCACGGCCGCCGCGTCGCGGCAGGACTCCGTGACGATCCGGCCGAGGTCGACGGGTTCGAGGTCGTCCGGGTCCTCCTCGTCGAAGCGGGCCAGCATCAGGAGCGACTCCACCAGGCGCGTCATCCGGTGCACCTCGGCCAGCATCCGCTCCATGGCCTCGTCGACAGCCCGGGTGTCCGGCAGGGCGCCGCGCTGGTACAGCTCGCCGTAACCGCGGATCGACTGCAGCGGGGTGCGCAGTTCGTGCGAGGCGTCCGCGACGAACTGGCGCAGCCGTTCCTCCGAGGCGTCGCGCGCGCCGAGGGCGGCGTGGATCTGGTCCAGCATCCGGTTGAGGGCGTCGGAGAGCCGCCCCACCTCGGTCTTCGGGGCGATACGGGCGTCGACCAGGCGCGGCGCGAAGTCGCCGGCGGCGATACGGTCGGCGGTGTGCGCGGCATGCTCCAGCGGGCGCAGTGAGCGCCGTACGACCAGGACGCCCAGCACCGCCAGTGCGACATCGGCGAGCAGTTGCAGGGCGATGAACAGGCGTACGGCGCTGCTGACCGCGGCCTCGGTCGCGGCCGTGTCGACCGCGGCCACCGCGGTCCGGCCGTCGGTGAGCCGGGCGGTGGCGAGCCGGTACTTCGCGGAACTCGCCGGATCGTCCGCCGGTACGGTCACGGCGGTGCCCGCCGGAGGCGCCGGGTCCGGATAGCGCGGGCCGGGGCCATGAGGGCGCTGGTCGCCGCTGAGGAGGGCGACGTACAGATCGCCGCCGAACTTGATCCACCCGTAGTCGGTGGGGTTCTTGCCCACGATCCCGATGTCGGAGGTGCTCGCGGTCGCCATGCCCGCGGTCGTCGTGGCCAGCCGGTGGTCGAGTTCCTTGTACAGCGAGGACCGCAGCACGGAGAACGTCACGAGGCTCGTGACCGTCAGCACGCTGTTGAGCAGCACGATGAGCAGAAGGCTGAGCCGGGTGCGCAGCGGCCGGTTCCGCCACCAGCGCCGGGTCAGCACTCCGTGGCCCGGATGCTGTAGCCGACACCGCGGTGTGTGTGGATCAGCCGCTCGCCGTGGCTGTCGACCTTGCGGCGCAGATAGCTGATGTAGGTGGCCACCACGGTGTCGTCACCGTTGAAGTCGTACGACCACACGTGCTCAAGAAGCCGGGCCCGGGTGATCACCCGGCCCTGGTGCAGCATCAGATACCGCAGCAGCCGGAACTCCGTGGGGGACAGCTCGACGAGGGCGCCGGCCCTGCGCACCTCGTGGGTCAGGGTGTTGAGGGTGAGGTCCGCGACCTCGACCGTGGGGTCGCTCGGGCGCTGCTCCCGGGTGCGGCGCAGTACGGCGCCGACGCGGGCGGCGACCTCGTCGAGGCCGAAGGGCTTGGTGATGTAGTCGTCCCCGCCCGCCGTGAGGCCCCGTACGAGGTCCTTGCGCGTGTCGCGGGCGGTGAGGAAGACGACGGCGATCGGCAGACCGTCGGCGCGCAGCCGGTTCAGCACCTCGAAACCGTCGCTGTCCGGCAGCATGATGTCGAGCAGGACCAGGTCGGGCAGGCACTCCCGCGCCAGGGCCAGCGCCTCGCGGCCGGTGGTGGCGGTGTGCACCTCGTACCCGAGGAAGCGCAGGAACCGGGTGACGGTGTCCAGGATCGCCGGTTCGTCGTCGACCACCAGCAGCCGGCCCCGCGCCCGCGGCTCCTCGTCGTTCATCGGTGCGACCTCTCCCTGCGTGCGGTACGTGATCAAGAGTGCCCCACGCTCCCGGCACCTTCCATGGGAGTTCCGTGTGAGAAGCGCCCCGGACGGGGCCGAACGGCGCTCACGGGCCGGGACGGCTCATAGCGTCGCCGGTGCCGGGCCCCGCGGCTCTCCACCTTTTCCGTGTGCCGGGCCCTCCTGTTCCGCGCGTCCACTCCCAGGGAGTTCTCTTGTCCACGTTCCTGTACCGCCTGGGGAGGTTCTCCTACCGGCGCAAATGGACGGTGATCATAGGCTGGCTCGTCGTGCTGTGCGCCCTCGGTGCGGCGGCGGCCACCCTGATGAAGCCGTTCACCTCCACGACGAGCATTCCGGGCACCGAGGCCCAGCGCGCCTCCGACGTCCTCGGCAAGGAGTTCCCGTCGGGCAGTGACGGCATCACCGGGCAGATCGTCTTCCGCGCCCCGAGCGGCGGTACGGTGACGGCCGGCCCGGCGGCCGACGCGATCCGCACGGCCACCGACCGGATCGCGAAGACCCCCGGCGTGGAGTCCGTGACCGCCCCCTCGGCCGCGGCGGGGAACGTCTCCCGCGACGGCCGCACCGGCATCGGCGAGGTCACCTTCACATCCGTGAAGGCGGACGGCATCAGCGCGGCGTCGATCGAGGAGATCGAGTCGGCGGCGGAGCAGGCACGCTCCGGCGGGCTGACGGTGGCCCTCGGCGGCCGGGCGTTCGACCCCGTGGAGTCGGGCGGCGGCGGAGGCGCCGGTGAAGCGGCCGGCATGCTGATCACCCTGATCGTCCTGATCCTGGTGTTCCGCTCGCTGCGCGCCGCCGTCGTCCCGCTCGCCATGGCCGTGGTGGGGGTGGGGCTGGGCGTCCTGTCCCTGCTGGCGCTCACCAGCGTCGTCGAGATGGACAGCACCGCGCTGATGCTCGCCGTGATGCTGGGCCTGGCCGTCGGCGTGGACTACGCGCTGTTCATCGTCTCCCGGCACCAGACGCAGGTCAGGGACGGTATGGACCCGGAGGAGTCCGCCGGGCTCGCCGTGGGCACCGCCGGCTCGGCCGTCCTGTTCGCCGGCGCGACGGTGGTCATCGCACTCGCAGCCCTCACCGTCGTACGGATCCCCTTCCTCGCCGTCATGGGACTCGGCGCCGCCCTCACCGTCGTCATCGCGGTGCTGCTGGCGCTCACCCTGCTGCCCGCCGTACTGGGCCTGGTCGGCACGCGCATCGCCACCAGCCGTGTCCCGGCGCTGCGCCGGTCCGCGCGGCGCTCGCTGGACAAGCAGCGGTCCGGCGCGGTCGGCGCCGGCGTGCGCTGGGCGCGGCTGATGGACCGGCGCCGCTGGACCGTCCTGCTGCTTGGCCTGGTCGGCCTCGGCGTGCTGGCCGTGCCGGCCGCCGATCTGCGGCTCGGGCTCTCGCTGGCCAGCACCAACCCGGAGGCTGTCCGCGCGCAGAAGATGACCGACGACGCGTTCGGCCCCGGCTACAGCGGCACACTGGTCATCCTGGTCAAGGGTGACGGGGCCGAGGCGACCGGGACGGCCGCCAAGGAGATCGCGCGGGCCGCGGCCGGTCTGCCGGACGTCGCCGCGGTGGCGCCCGCCAGGCTCAGCGCCACCGGGAACGCGGCCATGGTCGGCGTCGTACCGAAGAGCGGTCCCCAGGACGAGCGCACCGAGCAGCTGCTGCGCGACATCCGGGCCGCCCGTGACGGCATCGAGAAGTCCACGGACACCGAGATCAACGTCACCGGCAACACCGCCGTCAGCATCGACGTCGCCGCCAAGCTCACCGAGGCGCTGCCCGTCTACTGCCTGGTGGTCATGGGCCTCGCCGTCCTCCTGCTGACCCTGGTGTTCCGCTCGATCGCCGTGCCGCTGAAGGCCGCGCTGGGCTTCCTGCTGTCGCTCGGCGGCTCGCTGGGTGTCCTGGTCGCCGTGTTGCAGTGGGGCTGGTTCTCCTCCGTGCTGGGCACCCAGGCCGCCCCGACCGTGATCAGCTTCCTGCCGATCCTGCTCATCGGCATCCTCTTCGGACTCGCCATGGACTACGAGGTGTTCCTCGTCTCCCGGATGCGCGAGGAGTACGCGCGCGGCAAGAGCCCGACCTCGGCCATGGTGGACGGCTTCGGGCACGGCTCGAAGGTCGTCACCGCCGCCGCGGTCATCATGGTCAGCGTCTTCGGGTCCTTCGTCTTCGCCGACATGCAGATCACCAAGGGCATGGGGCTGGCCCTGGCGGTCGGCGTCCTGCTCGACGCGTTCGTCGTCCGGATGTGTCTGGTGCCGGCCGCGATGTCCGTCATGCAGCACGCGGCCTGGTGGCTGCCGCGGTTCCTGCACCGGGTGCTGCCCCATGTCGACGTCGAGGGAGAGCAACTGACCCACAGGCAGGCGCCCGGGGCGGAGGCCGGCCAGGAGGACAGGGACCTGCTCGCCTCCCGGTAGCGGGGGGAGGATATGGCGCGGCGGGTACGGGGGATGCCTCCCTGTACCCGCCGCCGCCGTTACGGGATCTCCAACTCCCGTGCTTCGCGCCGCAGATCCTCGGCGTCATCCGCCAGCAGCCATCCCTCGGCGATGAGTTGGTCCAGACGCGCCTCGAAACGCTGGAGGTAGCCGGCCGAGTCCCCGTACAGCTTCCGCAGCGTCGCCGCGTCGAACGGCTCGTCGCTGCCGACCGTCAGATGGCTGGATGTGCCGTCCGGACGGGTCGGGTTGGGCAGGTAGGTGGAGTGCGGTACGTCCAGCTGGGCGGTGCGCACGCCGCCCCGGGTGTTGCCGTGCTCGTCCTTGGCGAAGCGGCCGTCGGGGCCCACCTCCAGGCGGCCGGCCCGGGGCGGCACCGTACCGTTCGCCACCCACTCGACCAGGTGGTGCAGGCCCATGCTGAACAGCTCGAAGTGCGGCAGGCTGTTCATCCTCGGCCCGAACGAGACGTTGTCGTTCGCGTAGTTGGCCTTCCACAGCGACGCGTCGCTGTACGGCGCCTGCCGGGTGCCCATGTGGGGGACACCGGCGAGTTCGTAGAGGCGGAACCGGTCGCCGGGCCCGTCGCTGTCCTCGCGACGGTAACCACGCCCCTCGTAACCGGGGACGAACGAGTAGTCGGGGACGGAGACGTCCCCGTCGCTCATGACCTGTACGACCGGTACGTCCACGTCGTGGAAGGGGCCGAGCGGGAAGCCCGAGGGGAAGAAGCCGTCGTAGACGGGCGAGCCGTCGGGCAGGCGCCGCACGGCGTGGGTGTCACCGATGTAGGCGGTGGTGACATAACCGGTCTGCGAGTGCCCGGCGAGGACGATCCGGTCCACCGCCGTCCCCGCTCCCTCGGACGTTCCCGCGAACGGCCCGTCCGGCGAGCGGAGCGCCGCGCCGACCTGGGCGAGGATCGCGCTCGTGGCCCGGTTGCGGCGCACCAGCTCGGCGAAGAACGTCTTTGACCGCTCCCGGTTCCCGAGGTTCGCGTTCAGGTCGAAGTCCGCGCTGTCGGGCCCCTCGATGCGCAGCGACCCGTAGCGCTCCGGACCGGACGCCTTCACATGCAGGTCGAGAGTGGTCTTCTGCGCGGTGATCTCCACCCACGCGTGCCCCGACCGCAGGATGTAGGGCGCGGTGTAGATCCAGATCGGCGCGATCCCGTGGACGTGCAGCGGTTCGGCGATCACGGTGCCGCTGAAACGCGCCGGGTCCCGGGGGCGCCGTACGAGCACCGTCGTCGCGTAGGCGTGGCCGTCCTCCTCGCCGGTGGCGATCCACTCCTCCTCGACGTAGCCGTACGGGTCGAGGGCGGGGACATGGGTGGCGTAGGGAGAGAACGGCGGCGCGTCGCCGTCCGGCGATCGGCGCAGTGTGGCGGGAACCACGGCTTCCATGGTGCTCCTTGACGGTTCGTCAGCGAGGGATGATCGGGAGGATCAGGCAGGAGGGGCGCGGTTCGTCGTGGTAGACGCGCTGGACCGCGGGGACCGTCTTGTCGGTGGTGGCGTGGGTGATGCGCTCCCCCGTGTTCGGGTTCAGGTCGAAGGTGGGGAACTCGCTGGAGGAGATGTCGAGCCGGATGCTGTGTCCGGCCTTGAAGACGGTGCTCGTCGACCAGAGGCTGATCTCGTAGCGGTACGGGGTCCCCGGTGTCCGGGGCTCCGTCACACCGTGGCCCGTGCGGACGATGCCCTGGCAGACGGGGACGGCGCTGCCGTCGGGGAAGACGTCGATCAGCTTCGCGGTGAAGTCGGTGTTCTCCACGGACGACGACGCCCACAGCTCCAGCTTCACCGGACCCGTGACCTCGACCTCGGTCTCCAGCGGGGGAGTCGTGTAGACGAGCACATCGGGCCTGGCGGCCACCGCGTCGAGGTCGACGGGGTCGTTGTACGTCGCGCCCGTCCTGAGCGAGCCGGGCACGGGGTCGCTCGGGTCGTACACGTACTGGTCGGGCTCCTCGTCGCCCGGTGCCCGGGTCGACAGGCTTCGTGTGCCGTCGGTGTGGAGGTAGTACGGGGTCCACAACGTCCGGGCCAGGGGCCACTCCCGTTCCTCGCGCCAGACGTTGTCTCCCATCACGTACAGCCGGACCGGCGGCTCCTCCCGCTGGTAGTCCGGGAGTTCACCCTTGAGGTGGTGGGCGAAGAACCGCATGACCGGGGCGTCGGGGCCGAAGTCGACGAACATTCCGGCGTTCTGGTCGGCGTCGGGCCGGATCTGCATGCAGTTGTGGTTCCAGGGCCCGACGACCAGGCGCTGTGTCTCGCGGGTCCGCTCGGTGGCGCCGTGGTGGGACAGGGTGGTGTAGGCGTCCAGGTTGCCCTTGGCGAAGAAGTCGTACCAGCCGGCCAGATGGAAGACCGGCAGGTCGATGTCGTCGGCGTGGGCGGCGGCGCTGATCCGCTGCCAGTACGGGTCGCCGCCGTCGTCGTGGTCGCAGTGGTCGCGGAACCACGGTGCCAGCTCCCGCAGTTGATCCACGTCCCGCAGCGGGCGGTGGCCGAGCATGCCGAGGGTGTCCGCCGTCTCCAGCCGCATCAGCTCGGTGCGCATCGCCGGATCGCCCAGGCCCCGCTCGTCCATGAGCCGGCCGCCGGCGGCGAAGCCGGGCAGCGGCGACGGTATGCCCCGGCGATCGGCCTCCTCCGTGGTCATGAGCCCGCTCCAGCTCAGCGTGAGACCGAGGTGCAGCACACCGGGCGCGTAGTACCAGGTGCTGTCGCTCCAGTCCCAGCCGCAGGTGAACGGCGCGAGCGCGGTCAGGTGGGGCGGCCTGGCGATGGCGGCGGCCCACTGCGAGAAACCGCTGTAGGACATGCCCCACATGCCGACCTTGCCGGTCGACCAGGGCTGGGCCGCCGCCCACTCGACGGCGTCGTAACCGTCCTCCACATCCGGTACCAGGGGATAGAACTCGCCCTCGGAGCCGAACCGGCCCCGGCAGCTCTGCACGATGACGGCATAGCCCTGCCGGGCGATGATCTGCGCGAACATCGCCGAGATGCCGTCGCGTGGGGTGTACGGGTAGCGCTGGAGCAGCACCGGGTACGGGCCGGGTCCGGCCGGTCGGAAGATGTCCGTGCGCAGGCGGACGCCGTCGCGCATCGGGACCATCACATCGTTCTCGACGACGAGTTCGGCAGTGTCGGTCACATCGGCCATGTCTCTCTGCCCTTTCCCATTGATTCGGTTCGTGGTGTGCGGTCGGTCGTGTGCGCGCTCAGCGCAGGGCGCTGCCGATGCTGATCCCGCCGTCCACATCGAGGACCACGCCCGTGACGTACCGGGCGGCCTCCGAGCAGAGATAGGCGGCGGCCTCGGCGATGTCCGCGGGGTCGCCGATGTGCCCCATGGGCACCCGGGAGGCGAGCTTGGCGCGGGCGGCGTCGTTCATCGAGGCCAGCATCGGTGTGCTGATGAGGCCGGGGGCGATCGCGTTGGACGTCACGCCGTGGGACGCGCCCTCCAGGGCGATCGTGCGGGCCATGCCCACCACACCGGCCTTCGCGGCGGCGTAGTTGACCTGCCCGAAGTTGCCGCGCCAGGACATGGAGGAGAAGGACAGGATCCGGCCGTAGCCCCGCTCCTTCATGTGTGGGAAGACCGCCCGGCAGCAGTGGAACATGCCCCGCAGGCTGACATCGACGACGGCGTCCCACTCGTCGTCGGTCATCCGCTCCAGACGGTTGTCCCGGATCACCCCGGCGTTGTTGACGAGGACGTCGGCGCGGCCGAAGGCGTCCACCGTGCCGGCCACCCACGCGTCGACCTGCCGGGCGTCGGCCACGTTCACCACCGAGGTGCGCGCGTCGGCGCCGCCGCACTCCTCGGCGGTCTCCTTCACCGAGGCCCCGTTGACGTCGCACAACGCCAACCGGGCTCCCTCCGAGGCGAATCGCAGGGCCATGGCACGGCCCAGGCCCTGCCCGGCCCCCGTGATCAGAACAACTCGGTCCGTATAACGCTGCACGGTGCTACCTCACGGCTCGCTGGTCGAAGAATCGGTTGAGTTCGGCGGCGATGTCCCGCTCCCGCCAGTGCGCGGCGAACACGTCCAGCTCCCGCGCCAGGGCCTGAGGGACGCCGGGGTCGGCGAGCAGCTGCTTCATCCACGCCTGGCCGGGCGGCAGTCCGGTGAAGGACCGCGCCACGGCCGTGACGGCCGCCTCGAACTCCTCGGCGTCGGCGACGGCCTGGACGAAGCCGCTGGGTACGAAGTGTTCCGCGGGCAGCAGTTCGCCGGTGAGCATCAGGCGCCTGGCCAGTGGTTCGCCCACCTTGCGGGGCAGCCGTACGCTCGATCCGGCGCCGGGCAGCAGCCCGTTGCGGATGTGGCCGTCACCGATGAGGGTGCCGGTACGGGCCACGACCGCGTCGCAGGCGAGCGCCAGCTCCAGCCCCCCGGCGACCACATGGCCGTGCACGGCGGCGATGACGGGCTTGGGCGCCGTCTCCAGCCGGGTGAAGCACTCCGAGACCAGGCCGAGGAACGCCAGTGGATCCCCGCCCGTGCGGGCCAGTTCCAGCAGATGGCGCAGATCGGCTCCGGCGCAGAAGCTCGGCCCGTTGCCGGCGATCACCACGGCCTCGGTGTCCGGGTCGCGCATCGCGTCCGTGACGGCGGCGTCCAGGGACGTGATCAGGTCCGGGTTGATCGAGTTCCGGCTCCCGGGCCGGTTGAGCCGGATCCGGCGGACGGCGCCGGACTGCTCGGTGAGTACCGCTGTGGTCACGCGTGGGCCCCCGGGTCGGTCGCGCGCCGCCGGCGCAGGACGAATCGCTGGATCTTTCCGCTGGGTGTCTTCGGCAGGTGGTCGGTGAAGTGCACCGTGCGGGGGTAGGCATGGGCGGCGAACCGCTTCTTCACCAACTGCTGGAGTTCGACGGCCAGTTGGTCGGACGCCTCGGCTCTGTCCCGGAGGACGACGTAGGCCTCGAGAACCTCGCCGCGTACCTCGTCGGGGGCGGCGACGACCGCGCACTCGACCACCGCGGGGTGGGTGACCAGGACGGACTCGACATCGAAGGGGCCGATGCGGTAGCCGGCCATGATGATCACGTCGTCGTCCCGTGACGAGAAGTGGAAGTACCCCTCCTCGTCCACCCGGCCGACATCACCGGTGTAGTACCAGCGGCCGTCGGGGCTGAACTTCTCCGCGCTCTTCGCCGGGTCGCCCTCGTACCCGCGGAACCAGGCCAGCGGACTCGCCGCGAGATCGGCGGCGATCCGGCCGACCGTGCCGGCCGGCGCGATCTCGTCGCGGTCCTCGTACAGCACGTGCAGGCTCCACCCGGGCATCGGATGCCCCATGGACCCCGGCCGCACCGGGCGCCGCAGTGCGGGCAGCTGGTGGTTGTTGACCAGCATGCCCGCCTCGGTCTGCCCGTAGTGGTCGTGCACCTGGATGCCGAACGCCTCCCCGGCCCAGGCGTTGACCTCGGGCGTCAGCGGCTCGCCCGCGCTGGACGCGTGGCGCAGCGCGAGACCGTCGGGCACCGGGACGCCGGAGGCGCGCAGTGAGCGGTAGACGGTGGGCGCGGCGGTGAAGACGGTGACGTCGAATGCGTCCATCACCCGCCAGGTGAGCTCGGCGGAGAACCCGGAGTGCAGCAGCAGGCTGGGCACCCCCAGGCTCAGCGAGGCGATCACACCGAAGTAGAGCCCGTACGCCCAGCCGGGGTCGGCGGCGTTCCAGAAGACGTCGTTCTCCGTCACACCGCAGCCGTATTCGGCGTAGAGGCGGAAGCCCGCGATCGCCGAGGCGGGGACGGAGACGCCCTTGGGGCGGCCCGTCGTGCCGGACGTGAAGATGTGTACGAGCGGCGCGTCCCCGCCCAGCGCGGCGGCGGGACACCCGGGCTCGTGGGCGTCGAGCAGTGCGCGGAAGGAGAGATCGCCGGACCGGCCGGCACCGTCGCCCGGCCGGCCGGCGCCACCGCTGACGACGACCTGCCACGCCGCGTCGGCCGGGATGTCCTCGCCCGGTTCGAGCTTCGCGCGCTGTGTCTCGTCGCAGATGACGACCTTGGCGTCGCTCGCCAGCAGCCGCAGGGCGATCGCCGGGGGCGCGAAGGCGGTGAAGAGCGGCACCGTCACCGCGCCGAGCCGCCAGGTCGCGAGCAGTGCGACGAGGTAGTCGACGCTCTTGCCCATCAGCGTCGCCACCCGGTCGCCCGGTCCGACGCCGAGTGCGGCCAGGGCGGCGGCGAACCGCTCGGAGTCCGTCCGCAGCCGGCCGTAGGTGAGCACGGTGGCCGACAGATCGGGCTCGACGACGGTGTAGGCGACCGCGTCGGCCGGATAACGGTCGCAGAGCAGATGGGCGACGCTCGCGTGCGGTGCGCTGTAGAGGGTGACCAGCTCGTGGACCCGGTCGAGCGGGTCGGCGGCAGAGCGGGGACCTGAGAGGGCCATCGTTTGCCTCATAACGGAACGACGAAGGCGACCTTCGATTACGGGTACGATTTCGCGTACGTTAGTACTGCATGAAGTATTCATCAAGGGTGTGAACAGTGACGGCCTCGATGGATCCGTGTGAACGCCGTGGTGGAGCCGGGGCCGGAGCTGGGGCCCGCCGCTCAGCGAGCGGTCTTGGAGACCGCCCCGAGGACGAGATCGCTCAGCTCGACGAAGGCGTCGCCCGAGGACAGACCCGTCCGGACGAGCAGCTCACGGCTGTGGATGCCGTCGATCAGCAGTCCCACGGCCTGGCTGACGAACTCGGCGTGCACCGCGCGGAAGTCGCCCGACTCCACGCCCGCGTGGATCATCCCGCGCACCCGGCCCGTCGCGGCCAGCGAGTTGACCGTGTAGATCTCCCGGGTCAGGTCGTCGTCGAGCATGTCCTCGTAGCACGCGGCCGACATCCGGCGCATCTGGTGACCTACGGCCGCGAGATACGTGGCGATCCGCCGGGCCGGGTCGCTGACCCCGGCGACCTCCTCCTCCACCCGCTCCGCCGCGTCGTGGAAGAAGCTCTTGAGCGCGGTCGCCACGAGGTGGTGGCGGTTGGAGGAGATCGCGTACAGCGTGGACTTCGAGCACTGGAGCCGGGCCGCGAGCGTGTCGACGGTCAGCCCGGCGAAGCCCTCCGCCAGGACGATCGCCCGCAGCCGCCCCAGCAGCTCGTCCCGCCGGTCGTCGTCGAGGCGCTTGCGCCCGGTGCCGGCCGTACGCCGACCGGTCCGCGAGCCGGGCCGCGCGGCGGTGCCGGCCCCCGCCGGGTTCGAACTGTTCGGGTACGACGTCATGCCTCATCGTACTGTGGGGCCCGAAGGCGTGACCGGGAGCGACGGGCTCAGCTGCTTTCGGTGAAGGCCAGCCCGTGGCCGTACGGGAACACGGCGTCCGCTCCGTCGCTCGGCACGTCGGGCCGCTGCCGTGCCACGTCGGCCATCGAACGCGGCAGGGGGAACGGCAGCCTGCCCTCGGGGGCGCGCCGGCCGAACACCACGTCGAGCAGCGGGCCGTCGCCCGCGCCGTAGTTCCCGACCAGGGCGGCCGACGCGCCGGCGATCTCCGGGATCACGGCGGGGCGCTCCAGATAGATGTCGACGACGGTGGGCACCGTGGCGCACACGTCGAGGACGGGGGCGAGTTCCGCCGCGTCGAAGTCGAGACGGCCGGCGTGGAAGTACTTCTCCAGGGGGCCGGTGCGCCGGTCGTAGGGGGTGTGCAGCCGCAGGATCGCCACGTCGGCCTCCTCGGGGGCGGCCACGACGGTGCCGTACCCGGCGGCGGTCGCGGGGTCGACACCCTCGACGTAGACACGGGTGCCCTCGGCGAGCGGGAGCAGGTCGCCGGTGTTCTTGAGGAGGGTGACGGAACGGCTCTGGGTGTCGCGCCCCGCCAGGACCGCCTCGGCCGTGCCGACAGCCGAAGCGGCGGCGTCGACATCCACGAACGGGTTGTCGAACAGGCCGAGAACGAACTTCTCGCGCAGCAGACGCCGTACGGAGGCGTCGATCCGTTCCTCGGACACCGTGCCCGCGCGGATCAGGTCGACGACCAGGCCGGGGGACGACTCGCCGCCGAACTGGTCGCAGCCGGCCTCGATGACCTTCAACGCCCGTTCTGACGCGGTGAGATGCTCGACGCCCCAGGCCCGGGCCTCGCCGTGGACCGTGTCGTGGAGCAGGCTCCAGTCGGTGCAGACGATGCCGTCGAAGCCGAGCTTCTCGCGCAGCAGGCCGGTGATCACGCCCTTGTGGAAGCCGAAGCCGACGGTCTCCATGCCGGTGCCGGCCGGCATGCCGTAGTAGGGCATCATCTGCGAGGTGCCGGCCTCCAGGGCCTTGAGGAAGGGCGCGAGGTGGAGGTCGAACATCCCGCCGGGGTAGACCTGTTCGCGTCCGTACGGGAAGTGCGGGTCCTCGCCGTCCTTCTGCGGTCCGCCGCCGGGGAAGTGCTTGGTCATGGCCGCGACCGAGTGCGGGCCGAGGGTCTCGCCCTGGAGGCCCTTGATACAGGCGGCGGCCAGGCGGCCGGTGAGATCCGCGTTCTCGCCGAAGGTGCCGCTGATCCGGGACCAGCGCGGCTCGGTGGCCAGGTCGATCTGCGGGTGCAGGGCGACGCGGATCCCGACGGCGAGGTACTCGCGCCGTACCACGTCGGCGAATTGACGCACCGTCTCCTCGTCGCGGATCGCGGCGAGGCCGGTCGTCTCCGGGAACTGGGCGAAGCCGCGTGCGGCCGTCGACATGGCCCAGTTGTCGCTGAAGTGGTGGCGCGGGTCGCTGGACAGGGTCACGGGGATGCCGAGGCGTGTGGCGAGCGCGACCTCCTGGGCCTTGTTGTGCCAGGCCGCGATCTCCTCGGGTTCGGCGCCGCCGACCAGGTTGAAGTGGTTCATGTGCCGGTTCTCGACCATGTCGCGCACCGGTTCGCCCCACTGCATCAGCGCGGCGTCCTCGACGAACTCGCCGGCGGGGCCCATGACGCCCTGGCTGTGGAACATCAGCCCGGCCTTCTCCTCCGTGGTCATCCGGCCGAGGAGGTCCTCGACGCGCTCCGTGACCGGGAGGGACGGGTCTTCGTACGGGGCGGCGGCACCACCGCGGAAGCGGGTGCGGGGTGAGACGGCCGGGTCGGTGCGGGTCAAATCACTCTCTCCTTCACGGGTGTTCGGTCGTCCTGCGCTCGCACGCGGCGCAGCTACTCGCCGGTGTCCGACGGCTTGCGCCCGCCGAGCCCCCGCCACCGGCGCCGCAGCGCGTGAGCGGCCGCCTTCGGGTGCCGTTCGCGGGTGAAGACGCCCTTCTTGTTGCCGCCGACGCGGTGGATGCCGTTCGACGTCTGGAAGTCGGCGAAGTTCCACACGTGTTCACCGATGAAGGCGTCGATACGGTCGAAGGCGCGGTGGTTCGCCTCCAGATACTCGATCTGGTACTCCTCCGTCCACGGCGCGGGCCAGAGGGAGTGCAGCCCCGGCAGGGTGTCAGCCCCGTACTCGCTGACCATGATCGGCTTGTCGAACTTCTCGGCCCAGCCGCGCAGATCACCCTCCAAGTAGGCCTCGGCGGTGGCGAGATCACCGGTGGCGACGTACCAGCCGTAGTAGCGGTTGATACACAGCACATCGAAGAGATCGGCGATGCGGTCGTTCTTGTGCGTCGCGAACATCACCGCCGCGTAGGTCACCGGGCGGGTGGGATCCAGCGTGCGGGTCAGCTCGACGAGCGGCTCGAAGTACTCGCGCGCCCCTTCCTCGTTGGAGGACGGCTCGTTGGCGATGCACCACATCACGACACTGGGATGGTTCTTGTCGCGGGCGATCAGCTCCCGGATGGCCCGCGCGTGCGCCGCGCGGGTGTCGTCGCCGAAGGTCTCGTCGGAGAACGTGGGCCGGGGCGGTGTGCCCAGCAGCCCGCTCTCCACGGCCAGGTTGAGCCCGACGGCCGCGGTCTCGTCGATGACGACGATGCCGTGCCGGTCGGCGAACTCCATGACCTCCTCGGCGTACGGATAGTGCGAGGTGCGGAAGGAGTTGGCGCCGATCCACTCCATGAGCTGGAAGTCGTGCACGAGATAGGCGTTGTCGTGGCCCTTGCCGCGCACGGGAGTGTCCTCGTGCTTGCCGAAGCCGGTGAAGTAGAACGGCTCCCCGTTGATGAGGAACCGGGTCCCGCGCACCTCCACCGTACGCACCCCGAACGGCTCGCCGAAGGTGTCCACGACCTCGCCGTCCGTGTCCAGGACATCGACGACGAGGTCGTAGAGGTACGCCGCACCCGGCCGCCACGGGGTGACGCCGTCGATCCGCAGTGTGCCGTTCGGCCCTTCCCCGGCGGCGACCGCGGCGCCGCCGGCGTCGAGCGCGCGGACCCGGACCGCGGCGGGCGCGTTCGTCTCCACCGTGTAGCCGACCGTCCCGGTGGAGCCGTCGAGGCCGGTGACGACCGTGATGTCCTCGACGTGGACCGCGGGCCTGCTGTACAGCCACACCGAGCGGGCCAGGCCCGCGTAGTTGTAGAAGTCGTGCAGATACGTCTGCTTGCGCCGGCCGTCCTGCGCGACGGTGATCGTGCCCGGCGGCATCGTGACGTCGGTCAGCTCGTTGTTGACACCGATGGTGAGCCTGAACTCCCCCCCGGGCCGCACGTGTTCGGTGATGTCCGCCTCGAACGGCGTGTAGCCGCCCACATGGCGGGCGACCAGCACGTCGTCGACGTACACCTTTCCCTCGTGGGTGGCCGCGTCCACCCGCAGCACGGCCCGCTCACCCGCCCAGCCGCGCGGCACCCGTACGGTTCGCTGGTACCACACCCAGCCGACGTGGTCGCGGATCGCGCTGTCGGCGAACAGGTCGTTGTAGCTGGCCGGTACGGGTGCCTCCAGCGGTGTGTCGAGCGGGCCCGACCATGGCTCTCCGCCGGCTGCCGGGCCGACGGCGAACCGCCAGATCCCGTCGAGGCTGACCAGTTCACGGGTGGCGGTGGGGCGGGGCTTGAGCATCGGGGCTTCTCCTGCACACTGTTGTCGGGGCCCGGTGGACAGCGGGCGCGCCGTACGGGCCGACGGGCGGGTGTGGTGTGTGCGCCGTCAGCCGGACGCCGACAGCGTCAGGCGCCACTCCCACGCGTACGCGCTGCCCGTGAGCCGGTGGCGCGGATGGGTGTCGGGGCCGAGGACCGCCGTACCGAGGCCGCGGTGTGCGATGTCGAGGTGCACCACGGTGTTGTCGCTCGGCGGGAGCTCCCACCAGTGCTCGGCCGCCTCGATCTCGCTCACCCGGTACCGGCCCACGTTCATGTGCAGCGGCGTCGGGTGGGTGGTGCGGACCGTGCCGGCGGGGCCGGTCAGGCTCAGCGCGGTGACCTCGCCGCGGGTGCCGTTCTCCTGCGGGAGGAGATAGGGCACGGCCAGCTCGTCGATGGGGCTCCGCCAGGCGCCGAGCAGGGCAGACGCCCGCCGGTCGGGGTAGTTCTCCCACGGTCCGAGACCGACCCAGTCCGCGTGCGCGAAGCCGTCGACGAGCTCGAACTCCATGCCGACACGGAGCCCGTCCCTGGTGCCCTCGGGCAGCGTCACCTGCTCGTTGAGCACCCAGTCGCCCTCGGCGAGCGCCGTGATGGTCCGCCGGTGGATGACCTCGTCGCCGAAGGCGGCCTCGTAACGGGTGGTGACGACGGCTCCGTCGCCGGTCTCCTTGACCTCGGTGTCGACGGGCGTGAGCTGGAAGAATCCCGAGCGTACGAACCGGTTGTCGAGGGAGAACGACATGTCGTGGCAGGTCGGCGCCCGCCACAGGCCGAGCCGCGGGGAGCCGCGCAGCAGCGGGTGGACCAGGTTGCCCTCGCCGTCCAGGGACAGTACGGGCCTGAGCGCCGGCGCGGCGGGAAGCCGTACGGGCTCCTGGGGGAAGGTGACCTGCCCGGCGGCGATCTCGGTGCCCGCCGGTGCCCACAGGGCGTCCTCGCGGGTACGTACGGTCAGGGTCAGCGCGAGTACGGGTCCGGCGGTGAGCAACTGGTGTACGGCGGCGGGGACGGCGATGGTGCCCTCGGCGCCCGCGGCCACCTCCGGGGTCGGGACGGTCACCGCGCCGGCCGGACCGGCCGGGGTCTCGACGCGCAGCTCCAGTGTGTACGCGCCGAGGTCCGCGAACGACTGGCGGTTGCGGATCCGGAGTGTGCCGGCCCGTGCCTCCTCGGCGTCCGAGACGACCCGGACCGGGCTGAAGATGCCGCGCGCCTCGAACAGGGCCGGTTTCGGGGTGAGATCGGGGAACACCACCCCGTTGGCGAGCATCGGCCCGTTGTAGGAGTCGTCGCCGAAGTCGCCGCCGTAGCGCAGCTTTCCGTCGCCGTCCCGGTCCAGGGAGTGGTCCGTGAACTGCCAGATGAAGCCGCCCTGGAGACCGGGCAGCGACTCGAACAGCTCCCAGTAGTCGGAGAGTCCGCCCGTGCCGTTGCCCATCGAGAACGCGTACTCGCACGTGATCAGCGGGCGGTCGGCGCGCGGGTCGGCGGAGTAGCCGGTGAGGCTGCCCATCGACGGGTACATCGGGCAGAGGATGTCGGTCGCGGTGTGCCCGGCGTGCCAGTCGGTGGAGATCGCGCCCTCGTAGTGCAGGGGCCGGGTCGGGTCGAAGCGGCGGATCCAGCCGGCCGCCGCGTCGTGGGCCGCGCCGTGACCGGTCTCGTTGCCGAGCGACCAGGAGATCACCGAGGGGTGGTTGCGGTCGCGCAGCACCATCCGGGAGACGCGCTCGACGATCTCGGCGAGGTAGGCGGGGTCGTCGGCGATCGTGGAGGCGAAGGCGTGGCCCTCCACATCCGCCTCGTCGATGACGTAGAGCCCCAGTTCGTCGCAGAGATCGAGGACTTCGGGGTCGTTCGGGTAGTGCGAGGTGCGGATCGCGTTGACGTTGAACCGCTTGAGCAGGGACAGCTCCGCCAGGTGCCGTTCGCGGGACATGACGCGCCCCGTCCTGGGGTCGACGTCGTGGCGGGCGACGCCCTGGATCAGTACGCGCTCGCCGTTGACGAGCAGGTCGCGCCCCTCGATCCGCACCCGGCGGAAGCCGATCCGGACACGGGCCTCGTCGGCGACGCTGCCGTCCGGTGCCACGAGGTGGACGGTGAGGTCTTCGAGGTGGGGGATCTCCGCCGACCAGGGGGTGACGGGCAGGCCGGGGAGGGAGAAGGCCGCGCGGCCGGCCGGTGCGTCCGGCTCGGGGAGCGTCGACATGGTCGCGGGGATCGCGCGGAACTCCGGCGGTACGGGCGCACCGGCCGCGTTGATGCTGAGCAGGTCCATGAAGTCGTCGGGCAGCAGCGGCTCGGGCCGTACCGACCTGTCCAGGGACGGCAGCGGGAGGGTACGGGTGGCGAGGCGGGGGGAGACCGGCAGCCGGACCGACCGGTCGAGCACCTCGATCCGCACCGACCAGCCACCGGTGTCGTAGAGGTGGTCGAGTCCCGTGGTGGACACGTCCACATGGAGATCGCCGCGTCCGGTCCCCGGGTCGTAGTCGGCCACGGCGGCCACGTCGGCCAGCGCGATGCCGGGCAGCGAGTACAGGAAGACCGGGCGGGTGAGCCCCGACTGCCACCAGTGGTCCTGGTCCTCCAGATAGCTGGCCGCCGACCACTTGGCGACCCGCAGGTCGATCCGGTTCGTCCCGGGCACGACAGCGTCGGTGATGTCGAACTCCGCGGCCAGGTGCGAGTCCGAACTGCTGCCTATCGGGCGGTCGTTGACGACCACGCGCAGCAGCCCAGAGGCGGCCCCGACATGGAGGAGTGTGCGGCGCCCGGGTACGGGGGACAGCTGGATCACCCGCCGGTAGACACCCGTCGGATTGTCCGCGGGCACCTGCGGGGGCACCTCGTCGAACGGCATCGGCACGTTCGTGTAGTGCGGTACGTCCCCGTCCGCGAGGTCCTCCCGCATCGTCCACAGCCCCGGGACCTGGATCTTCTTCCAGTCCGGGCCGAGCGGCGAGGTGGGCGTCGGCAGCAGCTGGAAGTCCCAGGTGCCGTCGAGTGCGATGTCGGGGACGCGGCGCAGGGCGCGCATCGGCAGCCGTCCGGCGGAGTGCAGCCCGGAGGCGTCCCAGGGGCCCGTCGCGCTCTCGGTGGCCGTCATGACGACTGCTCCTTCAGCGCCTTGCCGCCGCTGCGGGCGACGTCGCCCAGCCAGCCGAGGCTCGGCTTCGGGTGTCGTTCGAACGTCTCGCGGTCGACGGCGATCAGTCCGAACGTGGGCTCCCAGTGGCCCCATTCGTAGTTGTCCAGGGCGGTCCAGTGGAGGTAGCCCCGTACGTCGATGCCGTCGTCGACCGTCGCGAACAGATGGCGCAGGGCCTGAGAGGTGTACGCGATGCGGCGGGTGTCGTCGTCGGTGGCGATGCCGTTCTCGGTGATGAGCACCGGGATGCCCCCGGTCGTCTCCCAGGCGTGCCGGACGGCGATACCGATCGCGTCGGGCCGGAACGCGTTGCCCGTCAGTGTGTTTCCCGGGCTGTCGGGGTGCGGGACGATGCCGTCCGCGTCGACCGTCTGGCTGGAGTAGGACTGCACACCGATGAAGTCGTCGCCACGGGCCGCTTCGAGGTACAGATCCTCGCGGACGTAACGCACCTCGCGCAGTTTCTCCTCGTTGCCCGGGGTCGGGGTGAGTGCCTGACAGGCCACGGTCCAGCCGGACTTGGCGTCGGTGCGCTCGCGCAGGACCTCGCGGGCGGCCTGGTGCGCGCGGGCGAGGCGCCGGCCGATCACCGGGTCGGGGGAGGGCAGCACCGGGCGGGCGTCCCCCTCGACGGTGGGGCTCTGCCACTTCTCCGCTTCGTCCTCGGACCGCGGCTGCCGCGACTGGCCCATCAGCGCCATCAGGGCGAGGATGTTGGGCTCGTTGATGGTGCAGACCCACTCGACGCCGTCGAGGATCCGGGTGGCGGTCTCGACGTAGGACCGGAAGCGGTCGACCGCCCGGTCCTCCAGCCAGCCACCGTCCTCGGTGAACCAGCGCGGGTTGGTGAAGTGGTGCAGGGTGACGACCGGCGTGAGGCCGAGGTCCACGGCCGTGTCGATCATCCGCCGGTAGTGGGCGAGCGCGGCCAGGGAGACATGTCCCTCGGCCGGCTCGATACGGGCCCACTCGATCCCGAAGCGGTACGCGTTGAGGCCCGCGTCGGCGAGGAGGCGCATGTCCTCGGCGTAGCGGTGGTAACTGTCGATCGCGTCGCCGCTGCGCGCCATGCCGGGCATGTTCGGCTCGTACGCCCACCAGTCGCTGTTGACGTTGTTGCCCTCGATCTGGTGCGGGGCGGTCGATGCTCCCCAGAGGAAGCCAGGAATGAGTTCGGTCACCGTCGAGATCCTTGCTGGAGACGGGAGGGGGAACCGCGGCTCGCAGGAGGGGAGCGGCGGCGGGAGATCCACGCTAACATCGAAATTCGAATCGCGATACTATTTTCAGGGCCGGCTGTCGGCCGGCCCCTCCGTCGACGGGAGAGAGTGCATGAGTGCCACCACCGGCCGTGGGCCGTACGCGAAATCGGCCGAAGTGCGCCGGCGCATCCTGGAGGCCTGCGTGGACGCCTTCGGCGAGACCGGCTTCCACGGCGCCACGATGAAGGACATCGCCAAGCGCGCCGGCATCAGCCACACCGGGCTGCTCCACCACTTCGCGCGCAAGGAGGACCTGCTCATCGCCGTGCTGGAACTGTGCGCCGAACGCAGCGTCGACTTCCTGAAGTCCACCGACGCGATCGACCCGGCGGAGCACCCCGTCGAGGCGCTCCGGGGCATGCTCGCCGTTATCGTCGGCAGTGAACTCCAGCCGGGAATCATGGAATTGAATGCCGTCCTCTCCGGCGAGGCGACCTCTCCCGAGCACCCCGCGCACATGTACTTCGGCCAGCGCTACCGCAGCGTCCGCCACTTCTACACCGACGCCTTCACCGCGCTCGCCGCGCGCGGCGAACTGCGCTCGACGCTGACCCCCGAGGCCCTCGCGACCACGACGCTCGCCCTCATCAACGGCCTCCAGGTCCAGTGGCTCTTCGACCGGGACTCCATCAAGGTGGAGTCAGCCATCCGCGACTTCCTGGTCTCCCTCGTCCCGGGACTGGACCGATGAGCCTCACCTTCGGCGTGCTCGGCGCCGCCCGCGTCGTACGGTCCGCGCTCCTGGAGCCCGCCGCCGGCCTCGACGGCGTCGAGGTGACCGCCATCGCCGCCCGCGAGCCCGGGCGGGCCGTCGCGTTCGCGGGCGAACACGGCATCCCGAGGACGCTGCGCACCTACGACGAGATCATCGACGACCCGGCCGTCGACGCGGTGTACGTTCCGACGCCCGCCGCCCTGCACGGACACTGGACGCGGCGCGCCATCGGGGCCGGCAAGCACGTCCTGTGCGAGAAGCCGTTCACCGCGAACGCCGACGAGGCCGAGGAGATCGCGGAACTCGCCGAGTCGAGCGGGCTCGTCGTCATGGAGGCGTTCCACTCGCGGTACCACCCGATGTGGGCGCGGATGAGCGAACTCGTCGGCTCCGGAGTCCTCGGCCGGATCCGCACCGCGCGTGCCGAGTTCTCCGTGCCGCACCCCGACACCACCGATATCCGGTGGCAGCCCGGCCTCGGCGGCGGCGCCCTGATGGACCTCGGCTGCTACCCGGTACGGCTGCTGCGCCACCTGTTCGGCGAACCGGAGGTCACCGGCGCGCGGATCCGTGACATCGGCGGCGTCGACGCCGCGACGACGGCCCGACTCGCCTTCCCCGGCGGGGTGTCGGGCGAGGCCGTCGCCATCATGGACGGGACCGACGGCCATGCCGCCGAGCTGCGCGTGAGCGGCCCGGCGGGGACCCTGCACGTACGTATGCCCTACCACCCCTACCTGTACGGGGAGTTGACGCTCACGACGGAGTCCGGCGTCGTCGTCGAACAGGGCGACCCGCGCACGTCGTACTCCTTCCAGCTGGAGGCGTTCCGCGACGCCGTGACCGCCGGGGGCCCGAACCCGACGGACGCGCGGGAGGCGACGGCGACGATGCGGGTGATCGACGCGATCTACCGGGCCGGTGGTCTGCGACCGCGCACGCCGTCGGCTCCGTAGCGGAGCGGACGCGACCGTGACGGCGGCCGGACCGGCCGCCGCCCGGCCGTCGGGGCCCCGCCCCTGATCAGGCCGCACCCGCCCCCACCTCCCGCCCGGCGGCGGCGCCGGCCTCGGCCGCCAGGCGCCGCCGTTCGGTCCGCCGCCGCTCCTGCTCCACCGGATCGGCGACGGGCGCGGCGAGCAACAGGCGCTGCGTATAAGGGTGATCGGGGGTGGACGTGACATGGCCGGCCGGACCGGTCTCCACGATGTCGCCCCGGTGCACCACACTCACCCGGTGGCTCACATGCCGTACGACCCCGAGGTCGTGCGAGACGAAGAGGTACGTGACCCCGGTGCGCCGCTGGATGTCGATGAACAGGTCGAGCACCCGCGCCTGCGTGGACAGGTCGAGCGCGGAGACGGGCTCGTCGCACACGATCAGCTTCGGCTCGGGGGCGAGCGCGCGGGCGATCGCCACGCGCTGGCGCTGTCCGCCGCTGAACTCGCCCGGCAGCCGCTCCGAGGCGTCCGCCGGGAGCGCCACCTGATCGAGCAGGTCACGCACCCGCGCCCGCGCGTCACGCGGTGTCGCCCCCTGGACCACCAGTGGCTCGCTGAGGATGTCACCGATGGTCAGGGACGGGTTGAGCGAGGTGTACGGGTCCTGGAACACGACCTGGATGTCGCGCGCCAGTTCCCGCCGGGCCCGGCCCGCCGTATGCGTGATGTCCTCGCCCGCGAACAGGATCTGCCCGCCGGTCGGCTTCACCAGACCGAGCACGGCCCGGCCGAGGGTCGTCTTGCCGGAGCCCGACTCGCCGACGATCCCCAGCGTCTCGCCCCGGTGGGCGGTCAGGGACACCCCGTGCAGGATCTCCACGGGGCGGGCCCGGAAGCCGCGCCCCGGATAGGCCACGCGCAGCTCGCGCACGTCGAGCAGGGGAGTGGTCATGACGTCTTCTCCTCAAGGACCTCGGTCGTGCCCGCCGCGCCCTCGACCGGTGCGCCCGGGGGGTCGGTCCGCAGACCGCTCTCGTCGAGGATGGAGTCCAGGAGCATCCGGGTGTACGGATGCCGCGGTGACCCGAAGATCTCCCCGGCCTTGCCGACCTCGACGATCCCGCCCTCCCGCATGACCGCCACACGGCTGCAACTGTCCGCGACCACACCGAAGTTGTGGGTCACCAGGAGCACGGCCATGTTCAACTGCCGCTGGAGGTCCCGCAGCAGATCCAGGATCTCGGCCTGGACGGTCACATCGAGCGCGGTCGTCGGTTCGTCGGCGATGAGCAGCTTCGGACCGCTCGCGACGGCACCGGCGATGAGGACGCGCTGCGCCATGCCGCCGGAGATCTGGTGCGGATAGGAGTCGAACGTACGTTTGGGATCGGGGATGCCCACCCGGTCCAGCAGCGCGAGCACATGGGCGCGCGCCGCCTGCCGGGACATCCCCTGCGCGGCGCGCAGCCCCTCCACGAGCTGCGAGCCCACGGTGAACGCGGGGTCGAGGTTCGACATGGGTTCCTGCGGGACGTACGCCACCGACGTGCCGCGCAGGCCGCGCAGTTCGCCCTCGCTCAGGCCGAGGATTTCGCGTCCGTCGAGCCGGATCGAGCCGCGGGTGACGACCGCGTCGGGCGGCAGCACCCCGAGGAGCGCGAAGGCCGTCTGGGTCTTGCCGGATCCTGACTCGCCGACGAGACCCAGGGTCTCCCCCGCGTCCAGACTCAGCGACACACCGCTGACGACCTCCCTCAGCTCACCGGAGGGCGAGGGATAGGCGATGGCGAGATCCTCCACCGTCAGCAGATGTGCGGCGGGGGAGTCACCGGCGGGCGCGCTGCTCGGGACGGCCAGGGTCCTGGCGGGCGCGGTGATCTTCGCCGCCTTCGGCCTGCCCCGGTCCAGCGCGTCCCGCAGCGAGTTGCCCAGCAGGACGAACGACGCGTTGATGACCCCGAGCAGCAGGCTCGGCCAGATGAACTGCATCGGTTTCTCATAGAGGTTGACGAAGCCCTCGGCGATCATCAGGCCGAAGCTGGGGACGGAGTTCGACCCGAGACCGAGGAACGCGAGACCGGACTGGAGGCTGATGGACGACCCCATCAGGAACGCCGTCGCGATGATGACCGGGCCCCGGATCACGAACAGCACGTGCCGGCCGAGGATGCGGAGGTTCGTCAGGCCCGACACCCGCGCGGCGTCCACGAAGAGTTCGTTCTTCACCCCGACGACGAGGTTGCGCACGAGCCGGAAGATCCCGGTGGACGACAGCACACCGAAGATCAGCATGGTGGCCCGGTAGTCGCCGCCCGTCAGGGGCATCAGCACGATCAGCAGGAGCAGACCGGGGAAGGTCATGATGAGGTTGAACACCCAGTCGGTGGCCGTCCGCACCCGGCGGCCGAAGTATCCGCCGACGAGCCCGGCCGTCACACCGATGGAGAGCGAGACGCATGTGCCGATCAGGCCGGCGATCATGCTGGTGTTGATGGAGTGCAGCAGCCGCGAGAAGATGTCGCGACCGCTCTGGTCGCCCCCGAGCAGGTAACCCGCCCTGCCGGGATCGGCGTTGATCGCGTCCAGCGAGGACTGGTTCGGGCCGTGCGAGGTGAGCAGCGGGCTCAGCACACCCAGCGCGATGATGAGGAGCAGCACGCCGGCCGCGGCGATGGCCTGCGGGTCCCCGCGGAGCTTGCGCAGGGGCGATGTGCGGCGCGGGACGCTCGAATCCGCCGTGGCCGACGGGGTGTTGGTGCTCACTGCTGCCTCGCCTTCGGGTTGAGCCAGCCGTTGATGATGTCGACGGTCAGATTGATGCCCACGACGAACACGACACCGAAGAGGGAGAGACCCATGATGATCGGAACGTCCCCTTGGAGGGCCGCGGTGAAGGAGTAGCTGCCGATCCCCGGCAGCGCGAACACGTTCTCGATGATGAGGGCGCCGCCGAGCATGGCGATGAACTCCAGGGACAGGACGGTGAAGGCGGGCCCGGCGGCGTTGCGCAGGGCGTGCCGCAGCACGATGGACCGGGGGGAGATACCGCGGGTGCGCAGGGTACGGACGTAGTCCTTGCGCAGTTCGCCGATCATGGCGCCGCGGATCTGGGCGGAGAGATTCGCGATGCCGCCCAGCGACAGGGCGATCACCGGGATGGTGATCGAGGCGGCCCAGCGGCCCGGATTCTCGGAGAAGGGCGTGTAGCCGGTGGCCGGCAGCCAGTCCAGCCTGACGGCGAAGATGACGACGAGCCCGATCGCCAGCAGCAGGTTCGGCATGATGTAGCCGAAGAGCGACGTGGCCTGCGCGATCCGGTCGACCACACCGCCGCGCGAAGCGGCGACCACACCGAGCACGACGCTGACGGCGGCGGTGATCAGCAGCGCGACCACCACGACGGACAGGGTGACCCTGAGGTGGTCGGCGACGGCCGTACCGACGGGCTGGCTGGTGAAGTACGAGACGCCGAAGTCGCCCTGGAGACAGCGGAACAGCCAGTCGAAGTACTGCACGAGCACCGGCCGGTCCATGCCCATCGCGGCCTTCTGCGCCAGCACCGCCGCCGGTGTGGCGCCGGGGCCGAGGATGCTGCGGACGATGCCGTCGAAGGACGTACTGAGGAGGAGGAACGTGATCATTGATACGAGGACGGTGAGCACCAGACTCGTACCGAGCCGGCGCGACACGTAGGAGATCATGCGGGGAGCTCCTTGGGGAACAGGGCGGGCACCAGTGCCGGCCGGGACGTGCGCGAGCCTCAGCCGTTGACGCCGAACGCCCTGATGGTGCAGTTCACGTTGGTGCCGTTGCCGAGGTACTCGACGCCCTTGGCGGTCCAGTTCTGGCCGAGGAAGGAGATCGGCGCGTTCCACGCCTGCTTGACGGCGAACGCGTCGACCTCGCGGTAGGCGGTCGCCGCCTTCGCCGGGTCGAGTTCGCTCTGCGCCCGGTCGAGCAGCTTGGTGAGTTCGGGGTCCGTGGAGCGGAACACGTTGAGGAAGCCGCTCGGCGAGAAGTTGTTGGCGGCCTCGCGCGCAGTGGTGCTCATGCCGTCGATGAAGAGGAACATCGGGTACTTCTTCGAGGTGATCGCCGAGAAGAGGTTCTGCACGGGCACCGACGTCCACTTCACCTTGATGCCGATGTCACCGAGCGCCTGCGTGACGGTCGGCTCGAACGTCTTGATGAAGACGAAGCTCGGCATCGTGACGGAGAACCCGTTCGGGTAACCGGCCTCGGCCAGCAGCTTCTTGGCGGCGGTGGGGTCGAAGGGGTACGTCTTGTCGAGCGCGGGATCGTAGGCCCGGCCCTGGGGGTTGAACACCTGGAGCGTCGGCTGCGCGACGCCCTTCAGCAGCTGCTGGGAGATCTTCGTCCGGTCGAACGCCATGTTGATCGCCTGCCGCACCCGGGTGTCCCCGAGCGGCTTGAGCACACTGCCCGTCCGGTCGGCGAGGACCAGGTTCGCCACCGCCGTCGCCTTGACGAGCGTTGTCCTGAACCCTGCCGCCTTCAGCTTGGGGGCGTACTCCGGGGAGGCGGAACCGGCGTTGATCTGCCCGGCCTGGAGCGCGTTGAACGCGGCGGTGGGATCCGCGATCACCTTCACCGTGACGGTCCTGAACGGATAGGCCTTCGCGTTCCAGTAGTCCTCACGCCGCTTCAGCACGTACGTCGAGCCGGTCACCGTCGACTTGTCGAGGACGTAAGGACCCGACCCGACCGGGTCGAGCGCGGTGCTCTTCTTCGTCAGCGTCGCCGGATCCCCGATCACGCCCGCCGCCATCGAGAGGTTGGACAGCAGCGAACCGTCCCGGCGCTTGAGGTTCAGCACGACGGTCGTGGGGTCGGGGGCCTCCACCGACTTCACGGAGACCAGCAGGGCCTGCTGCGAACCGGGCGTGGCGATCGTGCGGTCCATGGTCGCCTTCACGGCGGCCGAGTTCACCGCCGCGCCCGAGCTGAACGTCATGCCGCGGTGCAGCTTCAGGGTGAGGGTCAGCCCGTCGGCGGAGTATTCCCAGCTCTCGGCCGCGTTGGGCCGCAACTCGCCCTTGTTGTCGGTGTAGAGCAGCGTGTCGTACACGGCGCTCCAGACGTACGCCGACTGTCCGTCGTTGATCTGGGCCGGATCGAAGGAGTTCGGAGTGGCCGAGATGGCGAGGGAGAGTGTCTTGGCGCCGGGCGACGACGAGCTCTGCGTCCCCCCGCCGCACGCGGTCAGCGCCAGCAGCGCCGCCGCCGTGAGCGCGGTCGTGGGCAGGACCCGAAGCCGGGGTCGCGGGTTGGTGGATCGAATGCGGGTCATATGGATTTCCTTTGTCCCGTGCGGTCCGGGGCCGGTGCGTGGCATGCGGCCCGGACCGGCGCTCCGCGTCTCGAACGTGTTGACTCGGCAACACTTACCGGGCGGTTGGATTTCGCTCGTGGAACGTAGGCGTCGGTCGGAGCGGTCGGGAAGAGGGCGCGCACCGTTCGTGACCAGAGCGTTATCTTTGGGCGGGGGTTCGCATCCGGTGTGGCTGATTTGAATCTCGACCATGTGGATGTTTTGAGGGGGAGGCGCTACGGTGCCAGGGTCAGCTCCGATGAGAAGCCGACTCCGGCCTCCGCCGACAGGCGCGGCCACCAGCGAGGGGACGTGACGTGGACCGGGCAAAGGTGCGTGGGCCGTACGCGAAGACGGCGGCCCGGCGGGCGGACATCATCCGCGCGGCACGGGACAGCTTCGCCGAGCACGGTCACGCGGGCGCTTCGCTCCGGGACATCGCGAAGCGGGCCGGCATCAGCCACGCCGCCGTGCTCCACCACTTCGAGAACAAGGACGAGCTGCTGACCGCGGTGCTCGCCAAGCGCGATCAGGAGGAGTGGGAACTCGCGTACAGCAGCCCCGGGGGCAGGGGCGAAGGCGCCGACAGCGGCCCGCGCTCGCCCGTGCGCTACCTCGCGGAGATCCTGCGCGAGCACCAGAAGTCGCCCGAGCTGATGCGCCTGTGGACGGAGCTGGCCGCCTCCGCCTCGCGCCCCGACCACCCGGCCCACGCGTACTTCGTCGACCGGCACGATCGCGTACGCGAGTACACGGCCCGGGCGATGCGGGAGCGCGCGGACCGCGGAGAGCTGCGCGAAGGCATGGACCCGGAGAGCGCGGCGGCCCTGCTCCAGGCCGTACTGCACGGTCTGCAGACGCAGTGGCTGCTGAACCAGGACCTCGACATCATCGAGCCCCTCAACCGCTTCTTCGACCTCATCCTCCCGCCGGACGAGGGGGAGTCCGCCGGCTGACCGGTTCCCGGACACCGGCGGCGGGCGGGTCGGCGTACAGGGCCGCGATGTCGGCGGCGTACTTCTCGGCGACCTTCCGCCGCCTGAGTTTCAGGGTGGCGGTGAGCTCGTCGCTGTCGCCCTCCCAGTACGCGGGTACGACCGTGAACCGCTTGACCTGCTCCACGCGGGACAACTGGCGGTTGCCCAGGGCCACGGCCGCCGCGAGGGCGTCGGTCAGCGGGGCCGAGCCCGCCAGCGTCCCGGGATCCGGGTCGAGGGTGTGTTCGGCGGCGAAGACGGCCGCTGCCTGGGGGTCGAGGACCAGCAGCGCGGTGATGTACGGGCGGTTGTCGCCGATCGCCACCACCGTCCCGATGAGAGGGGAGGCGGTGGCCACGGCGATCTCCACGGCGACGGGCGAGATGTTCTTGCCCGACTCGTTGATGATGAGGTCCTTCTTGCGGTCGACGATCGTCAGATACCCGTCCTCGTCGGCCACCACGACATCCCCGGTGTGGAACCATCCGTCCCCGTCGACCGCTTCGCGGGTCCGCTCCGGATCGTCGCGGTATCCCTTCATCAGCGAGGGCCCGCGCACGTGGTACTCACCGTCGTCGCCGAGGCGCCCCTCCAGGCCCGGCAGCAGTCTGCCGACCGTACCGAACCGTGCCTGTGCGGGAGGGCTGACGGCGACGAAGCAGCTGAGTTCGGACATGCCCCAGCCCTCGCAGACACCGATGCCGAGGGAGGCGAAGAACTCCAGGGTCGCGGGCGGTGTGGGCGCCGCGCCGGAGACCGCCCACCGGACCTGGTCGAGCCCAAGACGCTCCCGCGCGCCGGACAGCACCTCGGCGCCGGCCGGAGTGTGCGCGGCGGCCGGAGTGTGCGCGGCGGCGGCCGGGGTGTGCGCGGCGGCCGGGGTGTGTGCGGCGGCGAGTTGGGCCTCGGCCGCCTGCCTGAGCTTGTTCCAGATCCTCGGAACCGCCACCCAGATGGTCGGCCGGCAGTCCCGCAGCGCCTGGGCGATCCGTGTGATGTCGGGAACCACGGTCACCTGCACACCGAAGAGCGCCAGCGCGTACAGGCAGGTGAAGCGGTCGGCGATGTGTGCCGACGGCAGGAAGGAGGTGATCCGGTCGCCGAACCGGAAGTCCAGCACCTGCGTCACTCCCGCGGCCTGCGCGAGCACATTGGCGTGGGTGAGCTCGACACCCTTCGGGGCGCCGGTCGTCCCCGATGTGTAGATCAGGGTCAGTACGTCGTCGGGCCGCACGGACCGCCACGTCGCCTCGAAGTCGAACCGGTCGTCGGCCAGGCCCTGTTGGCGCACGCGGTCCAGGGTGAGCGTGCCCCCGTCCGTACCGGCTCCGCCGCCGTCCACCACGACGACGTGCTCGACGGACACACCGCAGCCGCGGACGATGTCCAGATACCGCGCCTCGCACACCACCATCCTGCTTCCCGAGTTCTTCAGGACATGGGCGAGTTGGGGCGGCGCGAGTGTGTTGTATACGGAAAACGGTGTGGCGCCCAGATGCTGGACCGCGAGGTCCACGGGGTAGAACTCCGTCCGGTTGGACATCATGAGCGCGACCGTGTCCCCGCGCCGGACCCCCAGACCGGCAAGGCCGGCGGCCAGCCCCCGTACCTCGTCGGCGAGTTCGCGCCAGCTCATGGTGTGGGTGCCGCCCACGGTACGCAGTGCGACGGCGTTCGGATCGATGGCCGCCGTGTGCTGGAACGCGTGGCACAGGGAGGCGGGCGGTGGGGTGTGATCGGGCATCTCGTTCGGTTCCCGTCCGTCGGTGCCGCGGGTTCGACGACGGAAAGGCTAGGGAGTCCGTGTGCCACGGGTCATCGGGTGGGTCACCCAACGATGGATGAGACCCGTTGTGACCGGATCACAGGGCGGGGCCGCCGCCGGCGAAGAGCCTGATCGCGATCAGCAGTTCCTGCAGGTCGGCGAGGCGGCGGAGGCCGCATCCCGTGCGCTCCTCGACGCGGGCCAGCCGGTGGTGCGCGGTGTTGATGTGGACCCCGAGCTCCCGCGCCGCGGCCCGCACGTTCAGATCGTTGCTCGCGAAGCACTCCACCGTCCTGATGAGGGAGCCCCCGGCGCGCAGGTCCTCGGTCACGAAATCCCGCATCCGGGCGGGGACGATGCGTGCGACGGTCTCGTCCGCGCGCAGCGTCAGATAGTCGAGGACGCGCAGCTCGGACAGGGCGGCGACCCCGCCGTCCCGGGGCAGGGTGCCCATCAGCGTCACGGCTTCGCGGTAGGCCGTGGCGAGGTCGGCGACGCTCGCGTGACGGGTGCTGATCCCGATCGCCAGCGGTACTCCCTGATCGGCGAGGGCCCGCCGGGCGGCTCTCACCGGCTCCGCCGGCAGCTCGCCGTCGGTGTCACGGAGGGCCCGTACGATCACGATCTCGTCCTGCCGCAGGACGGTCAGCAGCCGGGCCGGTTCACCGACCGCCCGCCCCAGGAGCGCCGCGGCGGAGCGGAGCCCGTACTCGTCGGCGAGCGGAGCCACCGGTACGGCCGTCACCACGGCGCACGGTGTGCCGGGTCCGAGCCCGGCCCTCGTCGCCGCGCTGAGCCGTGGGCCCGGCGCGGGCCGGCGGCCCGCCAGCAGGTCTTCGAGCAGGTCCCGGCGGACGCGGTCGCCTTCCACGGCGGGCAGTTGCTCCGCGTCCAGATAGGCCTGTGCGGCGACCGTGCCGGCCTGGTTGAAGAACTCCATGACCACGCCGGCCGCCCGGAGCGCGCCGTCGCCTCTCCCCGGGCTGTGCGCGGCCCAGTCCGCGATCGCCTCCCACATCGTGCGGTGGGCGATGCGCACCCCGTGCATGAAGTCGACGAGGGGCACACCGAGCCGGGCCCGGCGGGCCGCGTGCGGGCGGACGAACGCCACGTCCTCGTCGGTGGCGGACCGGGCCTCCGCCAGGATGAGGCCGAGCGCGTCATTGCCCTTGCGCACATGGGTGACCACGTCCTCCAGCAGCGCCTCGTCGGTGATCGCGGTGTAGCCGGGGATCTCCGCCCGCATGGCCGCCAACGCGGCCCGCGGCAGCGTGAGTCGCCGGTCGATGATCACCTCGGCCACCTCGGCCAAGGTGGCGGCCTGCGCACGGCGACCCGTCATGGCCACAGCTTAGACCGGTCGGTCTTACTAGTGTCCCGGCGGCCTGTGACGGGATCACAACGGCGTGGGCCGGTCGGCGAGGGCGCGTACGAGGTCACTCGCCGGTGCCGCGGCCACCCTCGCGGCCACCCTCGTTGGCGAGGGCCAGCAGGGTCCCCAGCGCCCGGAGGCCGCGCGTCATGTCGATGCTCTTGTCGTACTGCCAGAGCAGCTGAAGACCGTCCACCGCGGCGATCATCAGCTGGGCCAGATCGTCCGGATCCACCTCGGCGGGCAGCTCGCCGCGCTCCTGGAGGTGGTTCATGGAGGCCCGGCCGAGTTCCTGGCTCTGCTGGTAGCGCTCGCGGAAGTACGCGTGCGAGGGGTGCTCGGGGGCCGCGGCGTCCGCCAGAAGGTTCGAGTACAGCGTCACCAGTCCCGGGACGGCGGCGTTGCGGTCCACCAGGGCGGCGAGGCGCTCGGTCATCGCGGCGGCCGTCTCGGGCAGCCGGTCCATCCCGTAGGAATCCGCGTCGACCTCGTCGCGCCGGTGGAGCACCTCGGTGAGCAGCTGCTCCTTGGTGCCGAAGTGGTGGACGAGGCCGGTGATGCTGAGGTTCGACGCGTCGGCGAGTTCACGCAGGGTGGCTCCGCCGAACCCGTGTTCGGCGATCACTTTGAGGGCGGTGGCGAGGATCTCCTCGCGCTTCGCCAGCCCCTTGGGGTACGAGCGGCGGGTCATGGCCCCGAGATTACTCGACGGCAACATCTTGCCGGAAGAAACAGTAACGCTTACTGTTTTTCTCCAGTGGCAAGGTGTCGTCTTTCGGTCAGTTGCGTTTCAGCCATGTACCGGGCACCAAAAGACACTTCAGAAACTTCTTCGTTCAGTGACGAGCGATCGGGGTACCACATGACAACGCCTTCTTTCACCGAACTGCCCGGTAGCGATCCGTCACCTTCCGAGCACGCCGCAACCGCCGAGATCCTCGAACCCTCCGAGCCCGGCACCTCCCCGAAGTACCTGCGCGGTCGCGCCCTTCGGCGCTACGCCCTCTGGTACGGAGTCGCGCTCGCCGCGTTCTCCACCATCTGGGGAGGAGCCGCCGGCCTGCTGCTCCCCAACCAGGTCCAGTCCCTGGAGATGTCGAAGTTCTTCACGGGCGGCGACGCCGGTACGGACCTCCAGAAGCTCACCGTGCTCAAGAACGCCATCGCCGCAGGTACGGCGACGGCGACGGCGGAGCAGAACCGGCTGCTGGGGATCCTGTCCGATTTCGACGCCAGTCGGGCCCAGTCCCTGGCGCTGGTCACCTCCGTCGGTCTGGTCGCGACGATGGTCGCGCAACCGCTGATCGGTGTCTTCTCCGACCGGACCCGCTCCCGAATGGGCCGTCGCGCCCCCTGGATCCTGCTGGGCGCACTCATCGGCGCCGCGTTTCTCGTCGGGGTCCGTTACGCGCCGAGCGTGGCCGTCCTCGTGGTGCTGTGGGCCGTCGCCTCGGTGGCACTGAACGCCGCGGTATCGCCCCTGGGCGCGACGCTCGCCGACCGCGTTCTCGAAACCCAGCGCGGCAGCCTGTCGGCGATCGGCGGCTTCGGCTCGTTCCTGGGCGGTGTCCTGGGGAGCGTCGGAGCGGGAGTCGCCCTCGCGGCACTCGGTCTGAACAGCTACTTCGTCTTCGCCGGACTGGTCGTGCTGTGCGTCGTGATCTTCGTGTCGCGAGCCAAGGACGGCTCCTCGGTCGATCTGCAGGTGGCGAAGTTCGAGTGGAAGCCGTTCCTCCTCGGCTTCACCTACGCGGTGCGTACGCGGGACTACTTCTGGGTCTGGACGGCTCGCATCCTGCTCACCTTCGGATACGGGGTATCAGGAGCCCTCGGTCTCTACATGCTCCAGAGCTATGTGGAGCCCGCCCTCAGCGTGAGCGAGGCCACGAAGATCGTGCCCCTCTTCGCCCTGACGGCGCTGCCCGCCACGGTGGTCGCGATCCTTGTCGCCGGCCCGCTCTCCGACCGGTTGCAGCGACGGAAGTCCTTCGTCCTGGCCGCCTCGGTCCTCATGGCCGGGTCCATGGCCATTCCCCTGATCTCCCCGACCGTCCCGGCGCTGTTCGTCCAGGCGATCGTCGCCGGATTCGCCTTCGGCATCTACATTCCCGTCGACCAGGCCCTGGTCGTCGACGTACTGCCCGACCCGAACGCCGCCGGACGTGACCTCGGTGTGGCGGGTCTCGCCACCAACCTGGGCCAGGCGCTCGGCCCCGCCCTCGCCGGCACGGTCGTCTCGTTCACCGGCGGATACGCGTTCGTCTGGGTGGCCGCGCTGGCACTGGTCGGCCTGGCCGCACTCGCCATCCTGCCCGTCCGCAGGCCCTGACCTCCGGTCCATCCCTCGATCCACACCGATCCACCGATCCACCGATCCGCTTTAGGGGACCCATGTCCGACATCACCTCCGCCCTCGAAGAACTGACCATCGATCAGAAAGCCGCTCTCGGCAGCGGGTCGGACTTCTGGACCACCACGGCGGCCGGCCGCGTCCCGTCGATCCTCATGACGGACGGACCGCACGGACTGCGAAAGCAGGAGGGCGCCACCGACCACCTGGCCCTCTCCGGCAGCCTCCCGGCGACCTGCTTCCCGCCCGCGGTGGCCCTCAGCCAGACCTGGGACCCCGCACTGGTGCACCGCGTGGGCGAGGCGCTCGGCCGCGAATGCCAGGCCGCGGGCGTCCACGTCCTGCTGGGGCCCGGGGTGAACATCAAGCGCGATCCCCGCAACGGGCGGAACTTCGAGTACTTCTCGGAGGACCCGCTCGTCTCGGGAACCCTCGGCGCGGCCTGGGTGTCCGGCATCCAGAGCATGGGAGTGGGTGCCTCGCTCAAGCACTTCGCCGCGAACAACCAGGAGACCGACCGGATGCGGGTGAGCGCCGACATCGACCCGCGCCCGCTGCGGGAGATCTACCTGCGCGCGTTCCAGAAGGTGGTCGAGGAGGCGCAGCCGTGGACGGTGATGTGTTCGTACAACCGTGTAAACGGTGTGCACGCGTCGCAGAACCGGTGGCTGCTCACGGAGGTACTGCGCGAGCAGTGGGGCTTCGAGGGCGTCGTGGTGTCCGACTGGGGCGCCGTGGCCGACCGGGTGGCGGCGGTCGAGGCCGGCCTCGACCTCCAGATGCCCGGCAACGACGGATTCGACGACGCCAAGGTGATCGCCGCCGTACACGAGGGGAGCCTCGACCCCGCCGTCGTCACGCTGGCGGCGGACCGGGTCGCCCGAATCGCCCACCGGGCCGAGGCGGCCCGCCGCCCCGACACCGCGTGGGACGCGGCGGACCATCACGACCTCGCCCGCGAGGTCGCCTCACGCGCGATCGTGCTCCTCCGCGACGACCAGAAGATCCTGCCCCTCGACCCCGCCCAACGCCTCGCCGTCATCGGCGAGTTCGCCGCCCGGCCGCGCTACCAGGGCGGGGGCAGCTCGCACGTGAACGCGATCCGGGTCGACGTCGCCCTCGACGAGATCCGCGACCGCGCCCCGCACACCGAGGTGGCGTACGCCGCGGGCTTCTCGTCCGACCAGCGGGCGGATCCGGCGGCGCTCAGCGCGGAGGCGGTACGGGCGGCGGCGGACGCGGACGTGGCCGTGGTCTTCCTGGGGCTGTTCGACGGCCAGGAGAGCGAAGGCGCCGACCGCGCCGACATCGAACTGCCGGCCGACCAGCTCGCCCTGCTCGACGCGGTGGTCGCCGTACAGCCGCGCACGGTCGTGGTGCTGTCGCACGGCGGAGTCGTACGGCTCGCGCCCGTCGTCGCAGGACCGGCGGCCATCCTCGACGGCGCGCTCCTCGGCCAGGCCGGCGGCAGCGCGCTCGCAGACGTCCTGTTCGGCATCGTCAACCCCTCCGGACGCCTCACGGAGACCGTCCCCGAGCGGCTCCAGGACGTGCCGTCCTTCACGAACTTCCCCGGCGAACGGATGCACGTCCGCTACGGCGAGGGAATCCTCGTGGGCTACCGCTGGTACGACGCACGCGCGATCGACGTCACGTTCCCCTTCGGACACGGCCTGTCCTACACGTCCTTCGCCTACGACTCGCTCAAGGCCGAGGCACACGGCGACACCGTCGACGTACGCGTCACCGTCCGCAACACCGGTGAACGCGCGGGCCGCGAGATCGTCCAGCTCTACGCGTCCCGCGACGGGTCCGCGGTCGCACGCGCACCGCGGTGGCTGGTCGGCTTCGGAGCCGTCGACCTCGCACCGGGCGAGTCGGGCGAGGTCGGCATCACCGTGCCGAGGCGCGAGTTCGAGTACTGGGACGAGGAGCTTCAGCGCTGGCTGGTCGAGGGCGGCGAGTACCGCATTGCGGCGGGCGCCTCCAGCCGGGACATCCGGCTCTCCGACACCGTCGAACTCCAGGGGGAGACCGCCCGCTACCGGCTGGGACCGGATTCGTCGATCGGGGAGATCCTGCGGGATCCCATCGCCGGTCCCGCCTTCCAGGAGGTCTTCGCGGCGATGTTCGAGCAGTTCTCCGGCGCCGAGGAGACCGACTACGGACCGATGCTGGACTCGCTGCCGTTCGGACGCTTCGTGAGTACGACGGGCTCCGCGCTCCCCGCGGGCATGGTGGACGACGTACTCGCACGCGCGAACGCCGCCAACGGCTTCGAGGAGAACCGGACATGACGGCACAGGACGTGACGGCACAGGGCATCACCACACCGGACCGCGACGGCGAGCTCCCGCACACCACCCTGGCCGAGCGGCGCGTACCGGTGCCCCGGTCGATCAGCCCCGAGGCGCGGCGCAAGCTGGCCGAGCTGGCCGACATGCCCCGTGTCTCCTTCCCGGACGCGCGGGACGCGGCCGGCTGGCGCGCCAGTGTCGCGGCGCAGATCGAACGCGAACTGGCCGCGCTGCCGCCCGGCTCGGCACGGAGCGTGGCCGCCTCGTACGGAGTGGAGCTGACGCTCGGGCGTGTCGGCCGGGTCCCCGTCCACGAGGCCACACCGCCCGGGTGGGAGCCGGGGGACGAGCGGGTCGTGCTCATGCTGCACGGCGGCGGCTGGATCCAGGGCGGCGGTGAACTGGCCGCGGTGATGACCGTCCTCGAAGCGGCGACGCTCGGACTGCGGGTGCGAGGGGTGGACTACCGTATGGCCCCCGACCACCCCTATCCGGCGCCCCTCGACGACTGCCTCGCGGTCTACCGCGCCCAACTGGACCAGACAGAACCGGGGTTGATCGCTCTCACCGGCACGTCCGCGGGCGCGAACCTCGCGGCCGCGACCGTGCTCCGCGCCCGCGACGAGGGGCTGCCGACACCGGGCGCGGTGGCGCTGTGGTCCCCGTCGGTCGACCTCACGCGCGACGGCGACACCTGGCACACCCTCGACGGTCTGGACCCGGTCATCGGCCTGCACATGGGCACACTGATGGACTACTACGCACGCGGCCAGGACCCCCGCGACCCCTATCTGTCACCGGTGTTCGGCGATCTCTCGGGCTTCCCCCCGACCCTCCTCGGCTCCGGCACCCGCGACGGGCTGCTGTCGGACACCGTGCGCTTCCACCGCGCGCTGCGCCGCGCCGGCGCGGACGCCCACCTCCATGTGCACGAGGCCATGACACACTCCGCCTTCTTCGGCGGAGCCCCGGAGGAGGCCGAGGTGGGTGCGGAGGTCAAGGCGTTCCTCCACGGAAGACTGCGACCCGGCAAGGAGGCCGACGATGCCTGACGCCACGGGGCCCCGCGCCCACCGCACCGCCGTGCGGACGGTCGACACGTCGGTCGAGGGCCAGGGGGGCCCGATCCCCGTCCGCGACTACCTTCCGGAGGACGCCCGGGAGAGCGCCGTGCCGCTGGTGTGGATCCACGGCGGCGGCTGGATGTCGGGCGGCCTCGACCAGAAGGAGTCGCACGCCGTCGCGAAGGCGATCGCCGGCACCGGCCGGCCCGTACGCACCGTCGACTACCGCCTGGCGCCCGCACTCGGATGGCGTGCCCTCGCCTCCCGCTCGCCCCTCGTGCTCGAACCGTCCGAGAACCGCTACCCGGCCGGGCCGGACGACGTGGTCTCCGCCATCACGGACTGGGCGGAGTCGGGGCACAGCCGGCTCTTCGTCGGTGGGGCGAGCGCCGGGGCGAACCTCGCCGTGGCGGCGACCGTGGCCCTCCAACGGTCGGACACCGTATGGCCGTTGGGACTGGCGCTCGTGTACGGCGGCTTCCACTCCGTACTTCCCCCGCTCCCCGAACGGGTGGTCTCGCGGCTGACCGGATTCGCCGGACGGATCGCCTTCACACCGGCGTCCTACGACCGGATGACACTCAACTACGTCGGTGACGAACGCCTGCTGCCGGAAGCCTTCCCCACCGGCGCCGACCTCGCGGGACTGCCTCCGGCGCTCGTGATGGACGCCGACCGGGACAGCCTCCGCGCCTCCGGCGATCAGTTCGCCGCCGATCTGCGGGCAGTCGGCCGCACGGTCGACTACATGATCATCGAGAAGACCCTGCACGGATTCCTCAACCACCCCCGCGGCCGGGGCTTCCGCCAGGGAATCCGGGCGATGAGCCAGTGGCTCGACACCCACGACCGACCGGCATGACCGACCGGCATGACTGACCGACCGGCATGACCAACTGGCCGACATGACCGACCGGCCGGATCGACCCGAAAGAGAGACCATGAACGACACCTCGCCCACTTTCCTCTGGGGCGCGTCCACCGCTCCGCACCAGATCGAGGGCAACAACGTCAACAGCGACTGGTGGGCACGCGAGCAGCAGACCCCCGGCATGGCGCTCAGCGGTGACGCCATCGACAGCTACCACCGCTACGGCGAGGACATGCGGTTGCTGGCCGACGCCGGCCTGAACGCCTACCGCTTCGGCATCGAGTGGTCGCGCATCGAACCGATCCCCGGCCACTTCTCGAAGGCGGAACTCGCCCACTACCGCCGCATGATCGACACAGCGCTCGGCCTGGGGCTCACACCGGTCGTGACGCTTCAGCACTTCTCCACCCCGAAGTGGTTCGCCGACGAGGGCTCGTGGATGGTCGAGAGCGCGATCGACCGCTTCGCGCGCTACGTCACCGAGGCGACGTCCATCCTCGACGGCGTCGAGTGGGTCTGCACCCTCAACGAACCCAACATGCTGGCCATGATGGGCACGATGATGAAGGCCGCCGAGGCGGGCGGGGGCGACTGGCAGAGCCCGACGATCGAGGGCGACGTACAGATGGTGCTGCCCCCGCCCGACCCGGAGACCGGGCACCGCCTCGCCCGCGTCCACGACCGGGCGCGCGAGATCCTCAAGGAGAGGACCGGCGCCAAGGTCGGCTGGACGGTCGCCAACCAGGCGCTCACCGCGAAGCCGGAGCACCAGGCGCGGCTCGTCGAGGAGCGTTACGTCCGCGAGGACCTGTATCTGGAGGCCGCGCGGCAGGACGACTTCATCGGCGTCCAGTCCTACTCCACACAGGAGGTCGACGGGAACGGCCCCGTGCCGCACGCGCCGCACCCCGACAACACCCTCGCCGGAACCGCGTACCGGCCGGACTCCCTGGGCATGGCCGTACGCCACACCTGGGAGGTCACCGGCGGTGTCCCGGTGCTCGTCACCGAGAACGGCATCGCCACCGGCGACGACACCCGCCGTATCGCGTACACCGACGAGGCCCTGCGCCACCTCGGTGCCGCCATGGACGACGGCGTCGACGTCCGCGGCTATCTGCACTGGAGCGCGCTCGACAACTACGAATGGGGCCACTGGGAGCCGACGTTCGGGCTCATCGCCGTGGACCGGGAGACCTTCGAGCGCCGGCCGAAGCCGAGTCTGGCCTGGCTCGGCGGCCTCGCACGATCCGGAAAGGGACCGACCTCATGACAGAGCGGAACGCACACGACACCGCGTACGGGCTGAGCGCCGAGGCCCAGGCATGGCTGGCGATGCTGAAGGAGTACCCGCAGCAGCCCGCCCCGGAACCGGACGACATCGAGGCATGGCGCGCCGTCGCCGCGGCCACCTCGGCACCGGAACTCGCCGACACCATCGCGCTCGCGACCACGGGCGCCGTCGCCACGGGCGTCCCGGTCGAGGTCCACTCCGTCGACCTGCCGCACACCGTCGTCCACGTCGGTACGCCGGAGGGGCTCGCGCCCGGCGACCGGCGTGTGCTGCTCAGCGTGCACGGCGGGGCGTTCACGACCGGCGGGGGCGCGGCGACGCGCGCGGCGACGGGCTTCGTCGCGGGTGCCTACGGCGTCACCGTGTGGAGCGTCGACTACCGCATGCCGCCCGACCACCCGTTCCCCGCGGGGCTGGACGACTGCGTCGACGCCTACCGGGCCCTGCTGGAGAGCCACGACCCCGCCTCCATCGCGGTCAGCGGGCTGTCCGCCGGCGGAAACCTCACCGCCGCCCTGCTCCTGCGGCTCCAGGAGGAGGGGCTGCCGATGCCCTGCGCCGCCGTACTCAACTCGCCCGGCGTCGACCTCACCCTCTCCGGCGACAGCCTGGTCAACGACCCTTCCGGCGCGGGCGCCGGGCTCACGAACAACGCGAAGCTGTACGCGGGCGCCCACGACGTCACGGATCCGCACCTGTCGCCGCTCTTCGGGCGGATCGGCGACGACTGGCCACCCACGATCCTGTTCACCGGCACCCGCGACTTCCTGCTCTCGGACACCGTCCGGATGCACCGGAAGCTGCTGGCGGCCGGTGTCCGGGCCGACCTGCATGTCTTCGAGGCGGCGCCGCACGGGATGTTCGGCGGCAACGCCCCGGAGGACCGTCTCCTCGTCGCCCAGGCCCGGCAGTTCCTGGAGACGGCGTGGAACGGAGCCGCCACGGCCTGACGCGTCCGCACGCGTACCGTACCCGTACCCGCTCCGGAGCCCGGTTGCCAGCCGGCGACCTGATGTGGGAGACCTGGGGGGACACCAGTGATCAGGAGCCCGACGCTCCGGCTGGCGAGGTACGAAGGGCTGGACGCCATGGCAGACAGAGCACCCCACACCGTGGACGAAGGGGCCGGGCCGGTCATCCTGGGCAACAGGCCCGGCTCGTTCGCCCGGGGTGTCCTCGCCGACCGCCACCCCGCGCTCATCAAGCAGGTACGGGACGCCTTCCCGTACGGCCGCCGTCAGCACGAGGCACTCGACGCCCTGCTGGACGAGATCTCCCGGGGCGACATCCAACCGCTCGACCCCGCGGAACACGATCACGAGCGCTGGGCGGAGTGGGGGCGGGGGCACTACGGGCGGTCCTGGTACGACGCGCCCTTCCTGTGGGCGGAGAGCTACTTCTACCGCAGGCTCCTCGGCGCGGTCGGGTACTTCGGTACCGGCCCGTGGCAGGGAGTCGACCCCTTCGCGCCGTTCAAGCGGGCCGAACTGAGCGGCGGCGCGGTGGAGGAGGAGCTGCGGGCACTGGACGCGCTCGCGGACGCGCCGGCCGAGGAGCGCGCCGCGGCCCTGCTCCATGCCTCGCTCTGGGGCAACCGCGCGGATCTCGGCTTCCGCGTCACGGAGGGGGAGCCGGCGGCCGGTCAAGCCGCCGCCGGGCTGGTCGCCGACGACAGCGCCCTGCTGTGGCGGCTCCTGCCGGCCGGTGAAACCGCGACCGTCGCCGTGGTGGCGGACAACGCGGGACGCGAGCTGATCCCCGACCTGATCCTCATCGACCATCTCCTCGAACACCGGCACGCCGAGCGGGTCGTGCTCCACGTCAAGCCGTATCCGTACTTCGTCTCCGACGCGATGCTGCCGGACGTGGTCGACTGCCTCCGCCGCCTCACCGAGACACCCGGCGAAGCGGGCCGGACCGGCGGCCGGCTGTGGCGCGCCATGGCGACGGGACACCTGGAGGTCCGCGCCCACCCGTTCTTCTGCGCCCCACTGCCGTACGAGGAGATGCCCGACGACCTCCGCGCGGAGTTCGCGGACGCCGCGCTCACCGTCCTGAAGGGCGACCTCAACTACCGCCGCCTGGTGGGGGACCGGCAGTGGAGCGCCACGGACTCCTTCGCCGCCCGCACCGCGTACTTCCCGGGAGCCGTCGCGGCGCTGCGCACCCTGAAGTCCGACGTCATCGTCGGCCTGGACCAGGTGACTCTGGACGCTCTGGAGGGCTCCGGTGCCACGTGGCGTACGAGCGGCACGCACGCGCTGATCCAGACGCGGCGGTAACGGGTGGGCGGTAACGGGCGGGCGGGTAACGGGTTCAGGGCCGCTGGGTGAGGGCGAGCAGGCTGATCAGGTCGTAGGCGACGTGCGAGGCGGCGATCGAGGTGATCTCGGCGTGGTCGTAGGCGGGGGCGACCTCGACCACATCGGCGCCGACCAGATGGGTGCCCGCCAGGCCGCGCAGGATCTCCAGCAGCTCCCGGCTGGTCAGGCCGCCGGCCTCGGGCGTTCCGGTGCCGGGGGCGTGCGCGGGGTCGAGCACGTCGATGTCGACGGAGATGTAGAGGGGCCGCTCGCCGATCCGCTGCCGCAGCGCGTCCACGGTCTCGTCCACACCGCGCCGCATGACATCGGAGGAGGTGACGATGCCGAAGCCGAGGCGCCGGTCCTCCTCCAGATCCCTCTTCCCGTAGAGGGGGCCCCGGGTGCCGACATGGCTGAGCGCCTCGGTGTCGAGGATCCCCTCCTCGACCGCGCGGCGGAACGGCGTGCCGTGCGTGTACTCGGCTCCGAAGTAGGTGTCCCAGGTGTCCAGATGGGCGTCGAAGTGGAGGACCGCGACCGGGCCGTGCTTCCTTGACAGGGCGCGCAGCAGGGGCAGCGCGATGGTGTGGTCGCCGCCGATGGTGACCGGCCTGGCGCCGGTCGCGAGCAGCTCGCCCACGGCGTGCTCGACGGTCTCGACGGCCTCGTTGATGTCGAAGGGGTTGCACGCGATGTCCCCGGCGTCGGCCACCTGCGTCTCCGTGAACGGCGAGACATCAAGACCGGGGTGGTACGGCCGCAGCAGCCGGCTGGCCTCACGCACCGCCGACGGGCCGAACCTGGCACCCGGACGGTAGGACACCCCGCTGTCGAAGGGCACCCCGACCACCGCGATGTCACACTGCCCCACCTCGTCGAGACGCGGCAGCCGCGCGAAGGTGGCGGGGCCCGCGAAGCGCGGGATCCGGGAGGAGTCGACAGGGCCTCGGGGCGGCGTGGTCATGCGGTGGTGGTCCTCTCGTAACGGCGCGTCCTCTCGGAACAGCGCGTCCTCTCGGAACGGCGCGGACCGGCGTGGCGGGATCCGGTTCCGGCCCAGTCTGTGGCGGTGGGGACAAGGACAGCAATTGTCTCCATCCCGAATGGATAGGGTGTTTTCTGTGGACAGGAACAAGGTGACCGTCGAGGACCTGCTGTCGTTCCCCGCCCTCCAGCTCCGGCTGCTGGCCGGTGCGGGCGGGCTGCGGCGGGCGGTCTCCTGGGCACATGTGAGCGAGCTGGAGGACCCCACCCCCTGGCTCCTCGGCGCCGAGATGATCATGACGACCGGTCTCGCGGTCCCCCGTACGGCCGCGCGCCAGCGGGCCTATCTGGAACGGCTCGACGACGCCGGGGTCTGCGCGCTCGCGCTCTCCGCCCAGCTGCGGGTGCCACCGCTGCACAAGGCGTTCTTCGCGGCGGCGGAGGAACGGAGCATGCCCGTCCTGGAGATCCCCCTGGCGGTGCCGTTCGTCGCGGTCGCCCAGGAGGTCGCCGCCGCCGTACAGGAGGATTCCCGGCAGCGGCTCGGCGCCCAGCTCCAGGTCTTCGGCGCCCTGCGCTGGCTCGCCACCGAGAACCTGGACACCGCCACCCTCTTCCGGCGCCTGGAGCGCCTGTCCGGCTACGACATCCACCTCTGCACCCCGCAGGGGCGCCCCCTGCTCCCGGGCGTGCCCGTCCCCGACCCCGGCGTGATCCCGGCCTCGGCGGACGTCCCGCCCACCATCCCCGGAGGGTTCGTCCTGCCGGTGCCCGCCCCGGGCGGCCCCGCCGGATTCCTGATCGCGTTCGCCCGCGAGGGTGCCCGCCCGGCCGGTCTCGCCGTCGTCCAGCACATCGCCACCGTGGCCGCGCTCCAGCTCGCCGTCGTCAGGACCGAACGCGAGACCCTGCGGCGCGAAGGCGCGGAGACCCTGGCCGAGCTGCTCCAGGACGTCCTTGACCCGCCGGCCGCGCGCCGCCGCCTCCAACGGCACTCCATCGAAGGGGAGACGGCGCTGCTGGTCGTACGGGGGGTCAGCGAGGACGCCCTGCTGCGCAGCCTGGACGGACAGCCGTATCTGCTGCTCGGCCGGGGCGAGGACCGCTATGTCCTCGGCTCACCCGAACTCCGCGGAGCCATCGCCGCCATGCCCGGCGTCGCGGCCGGCATGAGCCGCCCCTTCCCGCCCGGCGAGCCCCTGCGGGTCGCCCAGCGCGAAGCGCTCCGGGCAGCGTCCAGCGCCGCCGAGTCGGGCCGCCCCCTCGTCATGTACGGCGACGACGCCACCGGCCGCTGGCTCCCCGACGACCCCGCCGCGCTGGCGGCCCTCGTCGAGCACGTACTCGGCGAGGTGCTCCGGTACGACGCCGCGCACCACACGCGGATGCTGCCCTCGGTCCGCACCTGGATGGAACGGGACCGCCGCACCGACGACGCGGCGGCAGCTCTCCACATCCACCCCAACACCCTCGCGTACCGGCTGCGCAGATTCGCCGAGATCACCGGCCGCGACCTCTCCTCCACCGGCGCGTTCGCCGAGGTCTGGCTCGCGATCCGGGCGGCGGCGCAGCTCGGGAGGGTCGGAGACGACACGGCTGGATCGTCGGTACGCGGTGAACCGCCCCGGCCGGGAGGGCGGCCGGGATGATCAGGCGGTCGCCATGTCCTGGCCGGGCAGGTCCTCGGGGAGCAGGGTGCGCAGGTCCTCCAGGCCAGGGACGGCCATGGCACCGAGCCGGCCGGCCTGCCGGGTCATCATGGCGTCCATCAGCTGGCGTGCCGTGCGCGCGTTGCCGAAGGAACGGTCGCGGGGAATGGCGTCGACGTACGTGTGCAGGGCGTGCAGCGTGTCCGGGCCGACGTCGTAGCCGGAGCCGGCGGCGATCCTGCCGATGATGGCGACGAGTTCGTCCGTGGTGTAGTGCTCGAACTCGACGGTCCGGCTGAAGCGGGAGGCGAGGCCGGGGTTGGAGGACAGGAAGCGGCCCATCTCCTCGGTGTAGCCGGCGGCGATCACCACCACGTCGTCGCGGTGGTCCTCCATCAGCTTCAGCAGGGTGTCGACGGCCTCCCGGCCGAAGTCCGACGTCGAGGACTCGGGGGTCAGTGTGTACGCCTCGTCGATGAACAGCACACCGCCGAGGGCCCGTTCGAAGGCCTCTTTGGTGAGCTGCGCGGTGTGTCCGACGTACCGGCCGACCAGGTCGGCGCGGGCCACCTCCACCAGCTGGCCCTTGGGCAGGACGTCCAGGGAGCGCAGCAGGTCGGCGTAGAGCCGGGCGACGGTGGTCTTGCCGGTGCCCGGCGGCCCGGAGAAGACCAGGTGCCGGCCGACGTTGGGAGTGGGCAGGCCGGCCGCCCGCCGGTGCCGGGCGGCGGTGAGTATGTTCACCATGGCCGTCACCTCACGCTTGACGGCGGACAGGCCGATCATGGTGCCGAGTTCGGCCAGCAGCTGCGCGGAGTCGGGGCCCTTGTCCGCCTTGACGTCGCCGTCCCCTCCGACGTCCTCGGGCAGCAGCAGCGACAGATCGCTCTCGGCCGGGGAGTCCATGGAACCCAGCCGGAACGCCTGCCGGTCCACCATCTCCTCGAACACCTTTCGGGCGGCGCGGCCGTTGCCGAACGTCGCGTCGCGCGGCATCCGTTCGTAGAGCCGGGCGAGCGCGTCCGAGGTGTGCGGGTCGAGTTCGTAGCGGTGGGTCTCGCACATGGTGCGGGTGATGGTGACCAGTTCGTCCACCGTGTAGTTGGCGAAGTCGATGGTGCGGGTGAAGCGGGAGGCGAGGCCGGGGTTGGAGGAGAGGAAGCGGCCCATCTCCTCGGTGTAGCCGGCGGCGATCACCACCACGTCGTCGCGGTGGTCCTCCATCAGTTTCAGCAGGGTGTCGATGGCCTCCCGGCCGAAGTCCGCGCCGGAGTTGCCGCTGTCGGACAGCAGTGTGTACGCCTCGTCGACGAACAGCACACCGCCGAGGGCCCGTTCGAAGGCCTCGGTGGTCTTGATGGCCGTACCGCCGATGATCTGTGCGACCAGGTCGGCCCGGGACACCTCGACCAGGTGCCCGGAGCGCAGCACACCGAGTTCGGCGAGGATGCCGCCGTAGAGCCGGGCGACGGTGGTCTTGCCGGTGCCCGGCGGGCCGGAGAAGACCAGGTGCCGGCTCATCGGCGGGGTGGGCATGCCGAGTGTGGCTCGGCGCTGGGCGAGTTCGTTGAGGTTGACCAGGGTACGCACCTGGCGCTTGACGTCGGCCAGTCCGACCAGGACCTCCAGTTCGTCCAGCGGGCCGACGGGCGCGGCCGGCCGCTGGTCGCCGGCGGTGCCGGGACCGCCTCCGGTGACGTCGCCCCACTCGTCGCCGCCGGGCTCTCGATCACCCTCAACCCGCTGGCCTGGCTCGGCGACCTCCTCGGCTGGGAATCGGCCAAGCTGCGGATCCAGTTCGGCCCCACCGTCCGCTACGGGCACGCCTCGGGCCGCACCACGATGACCGGCGGCTCGGGCGCCGACAAGTCCACGGCCACCGCGAAGGAGGTGCCCACCGTCCAGTACAAGGTCCAGAAGTTCGTCTACGTGCGGAAGACCGGTGACGCCGAGCCGACGCGGTTCGAGACGTGGAGCCTGGACCGGATGACGGTCACCGAGGCGCGGCGGCTGGCCGGCTGGGACGACGGGACCGCCCTGCGCGGGGCGAGCGGTGCGGCGCCCTTCGCCCCGGCCTTTCTGACGCGGGACAACCCGCCGACGTTCGGGGGGAGCCGGGTGGAGCAGTTCCTCCACGCGGACGGGCGCTACACCAATGCGGCGGCGGGCACGGCGGCCGTGACCACCGACCGGCCCGCCCCGGAGGCCACCTTCCTGGACGCCGCCACCGAGCAGCTCCTCACCGCGCTCGCCGCCAAGTACCCGGGCCTGGTGGCCCAGCTCCGGGATCTCGGCGACCCGAAGCAGTTCCGCAGCCTCGGCGTCTACAACGTCGTCCTGCAGAACACCACCGCCGTGATCAACGCCCTCACCCACCACACGCTGGCCGGCAACCTGAAGGAGGCCGTCCCGCAGGGCATCCACCTGGCCCTGCTGGAGCCGGGCCGGGTCACCCACACGTACCGTCACATCCGGCTGGACGTGGCACTGACCAACCGCCGCTACGCGGGCACCCAGAACGACCTCGGCCTCACCCACACCGTCATCGGCACCACCAGGGCGGACGGCTCCCGCCAGGCGGGCCAGATCACCGAGGCCGGCTTCCGGGCGACCTTCTCCGCCCGCAACACGGCCACCGACAGCGAGGGCCGCCCGGCCAACGCGGTCACCCCGCAGGCCGGCTTCATGATGGGGCGGCAGCGCCAGGACAACACCGCGTACGGGATGACAGCCACCTACGAGGTCGAGCACGCGCGCGCCGCACCCTCCCATCTCTTCTCCTACGACCTCCGGCTGACGGCCACCTCCGGCGGCTACTGGCGGTTCCGGGGCCTCCTCCGGGGCGTCTTCTCGCTCGGTCTGCTGGGCACCGAACTGTTCGGGTTCTGGCCGCAGCCCACCGTCGACGTGATCGGTGGCACGGCCGGCGACCCCATCACCGGACAGGTACTGCTCAGCGTCTCCGACGCCGAGATCCCGGACCGGGACCCGCACGCCGAAGGGGCGGTCAACCCGTACCGGCCCCAGAGCCCCGACCCGGCCCGGACCACCGTGCTGGACCCGGCCAGGGCCCGGCGGCTCACCACCGGTGTGCTCACCGACGCGGACCGGGGGCCGGGGACGCTGCCCACCGACCCGGACCGTTCCCCCGGGCCGCTGCACGGGCAGCCGCACGAGACGCTCGCCGTACTGGCCACCGGAGGCACCCCAGGACTGGTGGACGAGGCGCTGCGGGACGCCTCCAAGGGCTTCGGCGACCGGCTGCTGCGCCGCGATTCCCCCAAGGGCGCCTGGCAGTTGACCCGGCAGGGGGCACCCGCCCACGAAGCCTCCGTACGCCCCCAGCGACCGCAGTACCTGGCCGCCGAATTCGACCAGGCCTCGGGCCCGATGGGCTCCCGGGTGACCGGCCTGTGGGGCAAGGGCCCGTACGTCGACTGGCTGGCGACCGTCGTCCACCAGGTGCGGGTCACCCGGCTGCGCGCGCTGGGCCGGCCGGTGCCCGTGACGACCGGCACCGCGGTCAAGTCGTCGTCCCAGGCCGGCGGTTCGACCGTCTCCAGACACTTCAAGCAGGTCGGCGGAACCCTCCTGTACGGTCACTCGCACCCCGGGGCGAGCGTGGGCATGTACGGCTTCGTGCTGTGGCCCTGGAAGCGAGGCCGGAGCGAGACCCTCACCACCACCCGCTCGGTCACCTCGGGCCTGGGCCTGGCGCACGGCGGCCTGCACGTACTGACGGCCGGCGACGCGGCGCACGAGGTCGCCGCCTCGGTACGGACCACGGGTCTGCTGCGGTCGCTCGGCCGCTATGTGCCCGGCGTGCCCTACGGCACCGCCGGCCGACGGCAGTCGGTGCCGGGCGGCTGGCTGGGCTACCTGCCCGAGCGCGTCGCCCACCGGCTTGGCCTGCTCGGGGACGGCCTGGACCCCGGACCCGAGTACGACCGTCTCCCGTGGCGCCAGCACGACTGGTTCCGGGCCCGGCCGTTCGCCGCGTATCCGGTCAACACCCTCGACGCCTCGAAGGTGTTGGCCGCCATCGACCGCCAACTCCGGGACCTGGGCATCGAGGACCCGGGCCGGGAGAGCGTGCAGCACCTGCTGTCGGGCCGCGTCACCCGGGCACTCCGCCGCGAAATGACCGGCTCCGGCGCCTCGTTGCCCGTCCGCGTCGGCGGCCCGGGCTGGCGCACCGTCAGGGTCGGGGGCCGCTCGGTGCGGGTCCGCGCGGAGCTGGTTCCGGTCGAGGACGGCCAGCGGTTCGTCGGCCTGTGGGCGGAGACCGAGACCGAGGACGGCCGGACCGCCACCACCGTCATCACCACCGGCAACAGCCGGACCCGGGGCAGCGACGTCGGCACCGTCGTCACCGAGAACCTCAACACCGGCAACGCCGCCGCCCCCGCCGCAGGCCCGTCGTTCCGGGAGACCGGCTCGACCCGGCGGCAGGTCTCCTCGGAGGAGTCCGCGACGCACACGAAGAACTGGAAGGCCGTCTCGAAGGGGCCGCACGCGGAGTTCCGTACGAGTTATCGGCTGCGGGTCACGCTTGAACTGGGCGAGAAGCGGGGGGAGGTTGACGCGGCGGAGACGGCGGCGGGCGTGGCCTCGACCGCCGTGCGGGCCGACGTGCCGGCCCCGCCGCAGGCACCCACCGCCCTCACCCTCCGCAACCGCGACGGCCGTCACCGCATCCTCGTCGAGGAGGAGATCGGCTCGATCACCGACTTCGTCCCGGTGAGCCTGCTCCGCCCCGGCACCCTGCCGGGCACGGGCACGGGCACGGGCACGGGCACGGACACCGGCACGGGCACGGACCCCGCCGCAGACCTCACCGCAGACCCCCTCCGCGCTCCGGAGCCCACCCTCCCCGCCCCCACCCTCACCGTCCTCACCGGCGAGGCCAACCCCCTGAATGCCCAGGACCCGGCCGCCGCCATCACCGCCTGGGCCGCCGTCCCCCACCCGGACGGCACGACCCGCCCCTTCCAGCTTCCGGCGAACGGCATCATCGTCCGGGACGTCATCGGCGACGACCGCGTCCGCGCCGCCTCCACCATCGCCCTCGGTAAGGCGTACGACAACCGCCTGGCCGGCGCGCTCGGCGACCTGACCGGCACCGCGCTGGACCAAGCGCTGGCCCAGGCGCTGCGTACGCCGCTCACCGCCGAGGGCACCGCGTCGGCCCAGGCGCTGGAGGACGCGTCGGGGCCGGGGCCGCTCAGCGCGTTCTTCCACCAGACCACCCCGGAGCGCGGGGGCTACCGTACCGACGGTCTCACCGAGAACACCCTCACCGACCGCACGGCCGCCGCCCTCGCCCTTTACGCCCGCCCCGACCTCGCCGCCGCCACCCTGCTGGCGGTCGCCGACGACATGGGGCTGGAGGCGCCCGAGCAGTTCGTGTTCAGCATGGCCGACGACAGCTCGCAGGGCACCACCCAGAACACGCTCATCGGCGGCGCGCCCATCCTGCGGTCGGACGCCATCGGCGCGGCGGCCCCGGTCGTCAGCGGCACCGGCGCCGACACCGCCGACGACGACGGCCAGTCGGTGGGCCAGGAGATCGCGCAGCAGGAGAACGTGAAGCCGGCCCGGGGCCAGACCTTCCTGTTCGCCGTCCCGACCACCTGGCTGGCCGTCGCCGAGGTGGACCGGCAGTTCAAGGACAGCGCAGCCGCCACCTGGGTCCGCGACCACCTGGGCGGCAGCCTCGGCCGCAAGCCCGAGGCCGGCGCCGTCGAGGCCGAGACGCTGGTCGTCGCATGGTTCCGCGAGGACCTGGCCAGGGGCCTCGGCCTGATCAGCGACACCAACTTCCCCGCCCGGGTCGGCGAGGCATGGGAGAAGGTGACGGAAGCGGCCAAGACGTGGACGGATGCCGACGCGGACTATCTGGAGCTCCGCCGGGACCTCCCCGATCTGCGGAAAGCCGTTGCGAAGGCGATCTGGGTCCAGGCGCGGGCCCGCAGAGGGCGCAAGGACGCGCGGCGGGCGACCCTCAGGGCGTACGCCGACGCGGAACGCGCGTACGACCTGGCGGTGTCGGCCGCGGCCGAGGCGGCGGCCGTCCAGGTGCCAGCCGGGGCGGTACCGGCCGCCGGTACGGCCCCGGACCCGTCCGCGGACTTCGCCGACCGGCTCCGGGCCGCCACCGCCCAGGTCGCCCGGGCCCGCGGGGAGGTCGAGGAGGCGCTGCTCCTCGAACTCCTCGTCACCGCCCCGGCCCCGGCCGGCGAGGACGGCCCGCTCGCCGAGGGTTTCGCCCCCGCCGTCGCCGCCGCCGAGTCACGGGTCGAGGCGGCCAGGGAGAGGCTGGATCTGGCGACCGAGGAGGTCGGCACCGTACGGCGGGGCGAGCGCGCCCGACTGGTCGCCGTGGCCGACAGGGCGCGCGCGGAACAGCGGTCGGCCGCCGACCGGCGGATGCTCGAAGCGCTGGAGTCGGCAGACGCGGCGGCCGGGGCGGTGGCCGCGGCCCGGTCGGCCCTGGACAGCCGGCTCCGGGAGACCGAGGCCCAGCGCGTAACGGCCGAGGCGGCGGCCGACGAGTTCCACCGGGTACGGGGCGAGGCGGACCGGCTGACCCGCTGGCACCAGCTCCCGGCGGACGCGGGCACGGGTACGGGTACCACTGCCGGCACCGAGACCCGCGCCGGGCTGCCCGAACCCACCGTCACCGCGCCGGCCACGCCGGCCTCCGACGACGGCTCCGGCACCGAGGCAGAGGCCCCCCGGGAACCGGTCTACCGCCGCGTCACCATCGACACGGACACCGACACCGACACCACCACCGACACCGACGCCCCCATCAACCCCCTCGCACTGACCGGCCCGGACGGCCGGACCCACCGCCTCATCGACGTCCACCGGGACGGCAACGGCTTCTTCCACGCCCTGGCCGAGGCCCGCGGCTACGGCGAGACCGCCGAGCAGCTGCGCCTCGCCGTCGCCGGCAGACTCGCCGCGCTCCCCGACGACTCACCCCTCCTCGACCGCATCGCCCCGGACCGGACCGACACCTTCACCGCCGACGAACTCACCGCCGCAGGGCTCGACCTGGGCACCGACACCCCGCAGCGCCGCGAGTTCGACGCCCTGGGCGTCATCCCCGAGTCGGCCGGCGACGCCCCTGACCGCACCCACCGCACGCTGAGCCCCGCGCTGCGCCGAGCGCTGGCCGTCGCCCAGCTCCGCCGCCCGGCCGACGCCGAACGCGACCTGGGCTGGGACCACGGCGCGGCGGACGTGTGGCCGGCGCTGGCGGCCCAGCTCCCCGTGGAGAACGGGAACCCCGGCATCCGGATCGTGACCGAGGACGGTCTTCACCACGACCACGGCCCCGACCCGGACCGGCAACTGGACGCCGCCCCCCGGGTCCTCCTCCACCTGGCCGACCGCCACTACCGGGCGATGCACCCCGTCCCGGAGCCCGAAGGCACGCCCGTCACACCCGTCCCGGAGGCCCCGCCCGCCGAACCGGCCGAGCGAGGCCCGCTGCCGGCCCACGCCCGGCGGCCGTGGCTCCGGCCGGAGTCGGCCGACACCGCATCCGACACCGCAGCGGACGCCGCATCCGACGCCGCATCCGCGACCACCGATACCACCGCCGCCACCGACGCTCCCGAAACCGCCCCCGTCTACGACCCGGCCTCCGACCCTGCCCGGCTCACCGACCCCGACGGCCACACCTACCGCCTCGACGCGCCGCCGGTCGACGGAAACCGCTTCTACGCCGCCCTGGCCATGGCCATGAACGGGGCCGGGCTGCGGACACCCGACGACGGTGAGTACGGGCCCGACGACCTGTCCCCGCCGGCCGACCGGCAACTGCCCGACACCGCACGGCTCGACCCCCGGGCGGCCTTCACCGCCGAGGAGCTGACGGCGGCCGGGATCGTGCTCACCGCCGACCAGCAGCGGGCCTTCGTGCGCAGCGGCGGCCGGCCGGCCCTGCTGCACCTGCTGCTGGAACGGGAGCAGGAGCACGCCCTCATCCGGACCCAGCTGCGCGCGGCCCGGCGGTGGGACTCTCCCACCGCCCTCCTCGCGGCGGAACTCGTCGCCCTCGACGCGGATCTCCACCTGACGCTGGTGCACGAGGACGGCACGATCGACACGTTCGGCAGCGCGCGCGGTACGGGCGCCGGCACGGAGAACGCGGTGACGGTGTACGAGCGCGGCACCGAGTTCCTCGCCGCGCTGCCCGAGGGCCCCCGTAACCCGCGCGGCCCGTTCAACCCCCGTACCCGCACACCCCTGCCCCCGACCCCCCTGCCCCCGCCCCCCCTCCAGGACGGGGACCCGTCCCACGGGGAGCTGCACGACAGCGACCCGCGCACCCCCGCCTTCGCCGAGTTCGAAGGCCGCTCCCGACCGCGCGGCCTGTCCGACCCGTACCCGGGCCTCGGGCCGGACCGGGTCCCCGCCGCGCCGGTCGCGGACACTTCCTCTCCCCGGGTGCTGGACCCCGAGGAGCTGGCGGGCCTGGTGAACGGCCTGGCCGTGGAGGTGGCGGCGGAAGGCGCGCCGGTGGCCCTGTGCCTGACGCTGCTGCGCGGGTTCCGGGACGCGTTGCTGCTCACCGCGTGGCACCGGATGGCGCTGCGGCCCGCCGCTGTGGCGGGCCGCGCTGTGGACGACTCGGAGCTGGGCCGGCGCGGCGCGGCCTCCGGCCTGGTGCCGGGCCCCGGGTGGGACCGGGTGGGGTCGTGGGACGCCGTGGCGGACGCGGTGCGGGCCGCCGGTCCCGGATCGGCCGCGCTGGTGCTGGCGCGGCGGCCCGGATCGGTGTCGACGGAGCCGGGGCGGCGGCCGGAGGACGGGCTGGGGCACGCGTTCGCGGCGTACCACCTGCCGGACGGCGTGGTGTGGGTGGACGCGTCGCTCGACGAGGAGCACCGGGTGTCGCCGGTGGCGCCGGACATGACCCTGTTCGACGCGCGGGCGGTGGTGATCGATCCGACCGGGCAGGTGGTGGCGGACATCCTGCCGCCGTTCGCGGAGTCGTCGTCGGTGGGGCACGCGCTGCTGGACAGGGCGGTACGTGACGAGTACGCGGGGGTCGGCACCAGGGTCGCGTACCCCCAGCCGATGGAGATCCGCCTGGACGAGGAGCAGCGGCGCGGGCTCGGCATCCCGCTGGACCCGGAGGGCGTGCCCGACCTGCGACAGGTGGTGCTGGCGACAGGGCCCGGGGTCAAGGTCGTCGTCAGCGAGGCGACGGTCCACTTCGCCCCCGCCGCAGGCCGGGCCGTCGACGCCTCGGCGCCCGAGTCCGCGGGCCCGGGGGTCACGGTGATGAGCGCGTACGTCCCCGAGGTCGTCGTCACGGCGTCCTTGGTCCCGGGCGAGCCGGGGCAGTCCCTGCCGGAGGCGGAGTTCCGGCGGGGGCTGATCCGTGACCGGTTGGCGCACGCGGGCCGGCTGGGGGCGACGCCGCTGACACAACTACTGGAGAATTTCGACGGGTGGGAGTTCACCGAGGTCGGGAAGGCCGCCATCGTCCATCCGCCCGCCCTGGGCTACGACGGCCGCCCCTCCACCCGGCTGTCACTGGGCACCCCGGCGCTGGGCCGCGCGATGCTCCTGAGCCAGGCCGTCGACCGGTTCCCGCACAAGAACCTGCTTCCCCTGCTCATGGCGGGGAGGGAGTTCGGGGAACGCGCCGTGGGGGAGTTCGTGGCGCGCAGGGTGCTCGGCAGCGACGAAGTGCCGAGCGACGGAGTGCCGTTGGAGCTCGTCGCGTTCCTGTCGGCCGTCCCGGATGTGGACGAGATCTGGGGATACGCCTGGCAGGCGTTCAACCAGGTCGGTGCCCGGCCGGTCAACACCCGGTTCGAGCTGGCGCCTCAGAACTGGCTCCCGCTCGACACCATGCTGCCGTCGGCACCGCGGTCCTCTCTCGACGCCGTCAGGCGGGCTCTGCGACCGGGCAAGCATGGCTCACGGGCCTTCCTCGACGCTCACCACGACAGGCTCAGCGCCATCGCGGACGAGCTGCTGACCGGCGCGATAGAGCTCCTGTCCCAGCTCCAGCAGCCGGGCCAAGCCGCCTCGTACCGGTTCGTCGATCCCCGGGCCGGCGACGTGCCGCTCCCGCGCGCGCAGCTGACCGCCGCGCTGACGGGGCGTACACCCCAGGGGAAGAGGGTCGGCCAGGGCGAGTCGCTCGGCATCGCGGAGCTTCCGGGCCTGGACACCGGCGGCGGCAGGCTGGCCGTCCCGCTGATCGTGGACGAGCTGCCCGCGTACACGATCGACGGCGGGAGAATGACCGAGGAGCAGATCGGGCAGGCCGGCCAGGAGCTGGCGGAGGTCGGCAAGGGGCTCTACCGGCGGGCGGTGGCGGCCAGGGTTCCGCTGTCGCCCCAGGTGCTGCGCCGGTCGGTGGAACGGATCCTGGACGATCCGGTGGTCCAGGGATTCGCGGCCTTCCTGGCGATGGCCGCCACCGGCGTACCCCGGGTGAACCACCTGCCCCTGCAACTGCTGACCCTGACGAACCAGGTGAAATTGGCCGGCACGCTGGGCAGTTACGCCCTGGGGCACATCCGGCTGCCCGCCGAGGGGCCGGCGTACCGGCGGATGGAAACCATGGTGGGGCAGGTGTCCCGGCTGCTGGCTTCCGGGGCCGTGCCCGAAGAGGCCCGCACGGGCGTCGAGGAGGCCGTCGGGAGCGCGGAGGGTGCGCTGCGGGTCCTGCGTGCGGTGCCGGCGCGGGAGGCGATCGAGTGGAAGGCGGAGATCGCGGCGCTGAACGGGGACATGATCCCGGTGGACCGGCTGCGGCACGTCAGCCACCGGAACGCCGAGGACCAACCGGTGGGCATGTCGTCACGGCGCGACGGGGAGTGGCAGGGGCGGTCGCGGTCCTACGGCCTGCTGCCGTCGGTGACGCGCCTCAGCCGGCTGCGGCTGTCGCCCGACGGCACGGGGATGCCGGTGGAGACCAGCCGGGAGAAGGCGCCGTTCGACCTGGCGTTCCTGCTGGGTCTGGACGGAGACGCGACCAGGGCGGAGCTGCTCTCCGAGGACGGTCCCAGTGTGGCCATCCCCTACGAGGGGGTGGTGGCCTACGTCTTCGCGCAGGTCCCGGAGCTGACGGCGGCGCCTCGGGACACGCACGTGGTGGTGGTGGGCGCGGACGTGGCGGGACCGCCCGCGGCCGACCGCGATCCGCTGGAGTGGCCGTTGGCCGGTGACGTGCTGGCCGAGGGGCTGGACCGGTGGGTGTGGGCCTCCGCCCTGGGCCAGGAGCTCGGGTTCGGCCACCGTGCCGTCGAGGAGGTGGCGGACGAGCGCGGTGTGGTGAGGCTGGAGCAGACGGCATCCCTCCAGTTGGGGGAGCGCGACGTACTGGCCGGGTTCCGTCCGCCGCCGTCGTCGGTGCAGTTGGCCGAGTGGGCCGGGCGGGTGACCGGTGACCGGGAGCGGGTGGAGTATGTGCGGCGGTGGTGGCGGGCGGCCCGGATGGTGTACGGGCCGATGCTGGAGGACAACGAGCCGGCGTTCGAGGCACTGTTCCGGGGCTTCCACGCGCTGGACCTGTGGCGGGCCCGCCAGGGTGACGGCGGCCCGCTGACCTGGAGCGGTCTGCGGGGGCTGACCGACGCGTTCTACGCCCGTTCCGGGCAGGCCGCACCGCCGTTGTGGGAGGCGCTGCCGAACGTTCTGGTGGCGACCGCGCGCGATATCGGCCTGGACGTGGAGGATCTGACCGGCGCCGCTCTGACACCGCAGTTCGTCGCTGTGCGGGCGTGGGGACCGGCTCCGGAGCCTTTGGGCGCGATCCAGGAGAGTGCCGCCGCCGACGATCCGGACAACTGGCTGATGGACCTGGTGGCGGATGACGCCGCCGCGCCGGTCTTCCCGGCGCCGCCCGTTCCCCCTGCGGACGCCCTCGCCGAGGCATGGGACGCGCACACGGAGGCATGGACCATATTCGCCACGGTCGCGGCCGAGGTGCGGGCCGGCGGCCACGCGCTGACGGAGGACCCCTGGGAGGTCGAGCTGGCGCGCGAGCGGCTGGAGGACGCCGAGGCGCGGCTGTGGGCCCTGGGCGTACCGCTGGAACTTCTGGCCGAGGCCCGGGGTGTTGACGAGGCCGCCGAGGTGCCGGTCGTACCGAGGGACGCCGACCAGCGTCAGTGGATAGCGCGGGAGCTGGCCGAGGCCGACCTGCCGTTCGGTCAGCCTCAGCCGAACGCCCAGGCGCCCGTCGGCCTGGCCGAGATACGCAAGGTGATCCCCGGCTTCAAACTGACCGACTTCCAGCGGCTCGAAATGACGATGCGCGGGGACGGCATGCTGTCCGAGGCGGCACTGCAATCGCCGCTGCCCCTGGCCCAAGTGCTGATGACGCGGTCCGGCGCCTGGACGCACGCACTGAACACGGCGCCGGCGAACGCGGCGCGGCGGCTGTGGGAATCGGCGTTCGTGGCCTTCCGGGGCGACGCGCCCGTCGACGCGGTGGAGGCGGACGTCACCCGGGCCTGGGCCACCGCCGTATTCCTGGTGCTGCCCCGGGAGCCGCACGCGGTGCTCGCCGACTCCCGGTACGCCGGGAGCGAGTTCCACGACGGCGCGGTGCGCCAGGTCGCCGACCTGCTGCTGGGGGGCGGACCGGACCCGGAGGCCGTGCTGCGGTCCGCGGCGGTTGTGGCTGACAACCTCAGGGAAGGGCTGGGCCTGCGGAAGCGCTGGAACGTGAGCGCCGTGACGGCCGAGGCCGAGGCCGAGGCCGCGGACCCGGACCTGAACCTGGACCTGAACCTGGTCCCGGACCTGGACCTGGATCTGATCCCGGACCCGGACTGGGTCCCGGACCCGGATCCGGACCGACACATTGACCAACTCTCTGGAGTATTCACTGCTCACTTTTCAGCAGTGGCTGAGCAAGGATGCGCCGAGGCTGTCCGCGAAGGATTTCAGCATTGCTGTGGAGGAGGGGTCGAATATGCTCCCCGACACCGTCCTCGAACTCACCGGCAAGGCGCCCCGGCAATTGGCCGGGCAGGCTACGATCGATGTCGTCTTCTCCCCGGAAGCGGCGGTGTATCCGGTTGATCCGCGAAGGGCCGGCCCGCTTCTGGCGCTGCCGGGGGTGACCCCTGTGGCGTTCCCTCCCGACTCGGTGCGACTGGACCTGGAGGGAAGGAAAACCCTCACAGAGCTGGCGTTCGCGTTGGGGCTGGTCAGTCTGCGGAACCAGGCGGCGGGTGTCGTCGAGCTGCCGAAGATCCTCGTCACCGGGTACGGCGGCACAACGCCTGCCGGCGATATACGTATGCCGCGTGCGCAGCGCGCGTCCTTCGTGCTCCCCCGCCTTCTGACGGAAGCGCTGGACACTCTTCAGCAGGGACTTCCCCCGGATGCGCCGCGACTGAACGCGGCGAATTTCATGATCGACACGGCGCCGGGTGATGACCGGCCTTCCGATGACACGGCCGCACGCGCCGGTGTGCCGCCCGAGAAGTTGCAGCATCAGGTGACGGTCGGGATCACCCTTACCCCTGAAGCGGTGGCGGTGGCGAGGCTGGACGTGCTGCGCGGGCGTGACGCGGAGCTGCGGGGTGGACCGTTCGATCTGGATGCGGTGGCCCGTCGTGTGCTGCGTCCGGAGGACGACCCGGCCGACGGCGACCTGCGGAAGGAGTTCCTCGGGCTGGTGGCGGCTGCCGAAGCGGCTGGTCCGGTGAGGAGTCTCGCGGCGTTGGCGACGGCTGTCGAACGGCTGCGCAAGGGTCTGCCGCCGCTCGCCGCGTCCGCCGGATCCCCTGCCGGCACGGAGGCCGCGCAGGAGGCCGTTTCGGCCGAGCCGCTGTCCGACCAGGGCGACCCGAGCGGAGACGGTGTGCCCACGGCGGACGGGGCGGCCTCGTCGACGAACCCGTTCGGGCTCACCGGGATGGACAGGAAGGTCGCCGAATTCGTCGTCGAAGGGTACAGCAACGAGGATATCGTCGACGCGACCGGCCTCCCGCCCACTGTCGTGAGAAAGCTCGTCACGACTATTTACAGCAAAATGGGCATCACTGCGTCCACTCGGAATACCAGGCGCCATCAGATCGCCTCCCGACTGGGGATCCCCTTTGAACTCCGCGGCGTGGAGGGCGCGGTAGCGGAAGCGTCGTCGGAACCCGCGAAGGCGATCTCGCACGAAAACCTGGAGAGACTCGCTCCACAAGAGACAAGGGTCGCCCACCTCGCCGCCGAGGGGCATACAAACGCTGAGATCCTCGACATTCTCAACGTCGATGTCCCCGACGAGCGCAAGATTTCGATCCGTACCGTGGAGAACCACCTCGGCAAGATCTACGGAAAATTGTGAATCCATCGCCGCGTAGAACTCATCCGCTTCTTCAAGGCCCCGGCCGATGGTTCAGAGGGTGCGGTGGAAAGTGCGTCGCCGGAACCTGTGAATCCAGCCTCGCCCAGAGGTCTGGAGAGACTCAGTCCGACGGAAAGAAAGGTTGCCCGAATCGCCATCAAGGGCCTTTCAAACCCCGAGATCCGCGACGTACTCAACGCCAAACGCCCCCCCGAGTTCCGTATCGGGACCCGTACCGTGGGGAACCACCTCGGCAGGATCTACGGCAAGTTGGGCATACGTGGCCGCCAGGAACTCGTCGCCTTCTTCGACGCCCTGGACCCTGCGGACAATGTGTCGCCGGAACCCGAGAGTCCGGCCCCGACCGGAGACCTGAGGAAACTCAATCCGGTACAGAGGAGGATCGGCCGACTCGCCGCCCGGAACCTTTCCGCCGACGAGATCCTCGATACATACAACGCCGATGTCGACCGCAAGATATCGATCCGTATCGTGCGCAACCAAATGGAAATTATCTACAACAAGTTGGGCATTGGCGGCCCCTCCGAACTCGCCCCCTTCTTCGGGACCCCGGACGGACCTTTGGAGGGTTCCGCGCCGGGCGGTGCGTCCGAGCCCGGAGCCCAGGCGATGGACTGGGATCCGCTGGAGCCGCTGGAGCCGCCGGAGCTCCGCGCGTCGCAGGGCCAAACGGCGCCACGAGAGAGGTCCTCGCACGTATTTCCCCTCACCCCGGCCGAAAAGAGGGTCGCCAGACTCGCCGCCGAGCGGCTTACGAACACCCGGATCCGCGACATCATCAACGCCGACCGCCCCGACGACCGCAAGATCTCGGCCCAAACCGTGAAGAGCCAGCTCCATACGGTCTACCAGAAGCTGGGCGTCCACAGCCGCCAGGAACTCAACAACTTCCCCGACATCCTGGGCGGACCGGATGAGTGAGCCCAGGGGCGAAGCCCCCACCCCGGTCAACCTGGACCGTGCCATTCAGCTCGCCACCGTCGGCCCCCGGACGCCTGCGCTCCGATGAGCAGTTGGACCAGCGACAACCCGATGACCCGAGAGCCCGAGGACCCATGAGCGAGACCACCACCGCCCCGACGCCCACCGACGACGCGACCACCGACGACGACGCGACGACCGAGGCCGACGCGACCACCGAGGCCGTCACCGCCACCACCGCCATCGACCCCGCCCCGCCCGAGGAGTTCGTCAAGGCGGGCAGACTGCTCCCCGACCACTGGCTCTACTACGTCGACCCGACCTGGCGGGGCGAGGGTCAGCCGCCGGAGTGGGCGGTGGTCGGGCAGTGGCGCACCGACCTGGACGGCGAGATCATCGAGTGGCAGGACAACGAGGCCTACAAGCCGTCCCCGGAAGCGAACGGCTGGCCGGAGCCCGAGGACAAGATCGACGCGGCCATCCAGTTGGCCTCCACCGGCTACGCCCCGGCCGAGGTCGTCACCCGCGAGCTGGCTACCGCCGAACTGGCCGTCCTCGTCGCCCTCGACGGCACCCCGGTCTCCGCCGCGAAACCCGATGGCACCGCCGTCATCCTGGCGTTCAGCTCACCCACCTTGCTCCACCGCTACGGCCAGCTGTCCTTCGAGCTGATAAGGACCCCCGACCTGCTGGACCGCCTGCCCACCGACCACAGCTTGTGCGTCAACCCGTCGGCGGCGGTGAGCATGGTCGTCGACACGGACGCCCTCCGGGCGGCGGTGGCGGCGGTCGAGACGGAGGCGTCGGAGGCGGCTGATGCCGAGACGACGGCCACGGCGGCGGCCCCGAGGGTGCCGACGGAGAGCGGCGCCCTCGCGAACGACCTGCCCGCCTCGGCCGGTGAAACCGCCGCCTTCGACCCCGGCTTCGACTCAGCCTTCGACCCGGGTTTCGACTTCGACATCGACGGGGACGATGCCTGGCCGCCCTCCCGGTCCGCCTCCGCGTCCGCCGCCGCACCGAGTACGCAGGGCGACTGATCCACCGGGCCGTCCCGCGGGCCGGACGGCGACCACCGCCGAGGTGGGCAGAGTTGGGTGGCCCAAGGTGCAATCACGTGCCGGTGTGCCGGGGGGCCGGTGCACCGGCTCTTTAGGCTGCCGGTGTTCATACCCGCCTGCCCCCATCCGCCGGTGACGACGCCGAGGTTCCCGTACCTCGCGCCCCCGCGACCCCCGCAAGGTGACGAGCCATCATGAGTGAGACCGCAGCCTTGTCCCGGTTCCGGGCGGTACGCCGGTGACGCGGTCCGGCCGCCGGTCGCGCTGGTTCGGCCAGGGGAAGGAGCGCCGTCCCGAGGCGCCTGCCGCGCCCGAGGCGGAGCCGGCGCGCGCGGCCGAGACCGGTGACGGGCTGCTGGTGGAGGAGTACGACGGCCTGCGGCTGCTGCGCACCCCCGACGACACGATGGACCCCACCGACCTGGCCGACCTGCTGCGGGCGCTGGCCGACGAGGCCGAGCACACCGTGACGGTCATCGCCGGCGCGGGCGCGACGGGGGCGGCCGGGCTGTGGACCCGTCTGGGCGCGGTCCTCTCGGTGCTGCGCGACGACCGGGTGGAGACGGTCCGGCTCGTCATGTCCGGTACGGGGGGCGGCCGTCCGGACCGTCCGGCGCTGGCCCGCCGGCTCGCGGACGGCTGGAAACTGACGGTGATCGCGCCGGACGGCCCCGTGTTCGTGGTGCCCGGCGGCACGCTCTTCGCGCACGGCAGCTGGTGGCGGTTCGCGCCGGGCGCCGAGCCGGACCGGCTCGGCGCCCGCCAGCCGGCACCCGGCTGGCAGTCCGCCGTGGAGGCGCTGCCCGCACACACCGACGGCGGCTATCTGATCGAACCGATCCCGGCCGGTGTGCTGGCGCGCTCCGGGCAGGCCGACGCCCCGCGCCCGGGAGACCTCTGCTACGCCGTCCCGGTGGATCCCCGGGGGCCGTTGGTGCTGCTGGGCATGCCGGAGGACGAGGACATCCTCGGTGCGGAAGTGAGCGATCTGCTCGACGGACTGCCCACGGCGGTACGGTCCGCGGTACGGCTGGCCCCGGGCGGCCCTCGGGACGTGCTGCGCACCGGGCAGGCCGTGGCCGAGCGGCTCGGCGCGGGAGTGGTGGTGTACACCGGGCTGCCGTTCCTCGCCCCCGTGGCCGACGGCGGCCCCGTGCCGGTGCGGTCGGTGCTGGTGGGCGCCGACGGGCAGCCGAGATGGCGGCCTTTCGTGGACGCGGTGATGTGCCTTCCCCCGACGGAGGACGGCACCGTCCCGCCGCCGCGGCTGCTGCGCTGGGAGTCGCCGGTGGCCGGCGAGCGTACGGGGCCGGGCGTCGTACGGCTGTCGGAGCGCTGGCAGGCGACGGTGACGCGGGCGGGGCTGTACATATCCGGGACGGAGGGGGCGCCCTCGCCGGTGCACCGGCCGGTGGACGCCGAGAGCCCGGCCATCGAGATCGGCCGCCCCGGGGAGGAACTCGACGCCTCGCTCTGGCCCGTGCTGTCCCGGGTGCTGACCCTGCTGCTGCCCGACGTCCGCCGCCGGGTACGGCTGTACATGCGGGGCACCTGCCTCGACGGGGGCGTCGAACTCCGCCGTATGGCAGCCGAACACGGCATCCGGGCCGTCCGCTTCACCGCCCCGCCTCTCCCGGCCCCGCGCCGGGCCGCATCGGTGGGTGCCGGTCGCGGCGTCCGGGCCGTACCACCGGAGGGTCTCCACGGCCGGGCAGCGGCACCGGCCGCGAGTCCGCCTGCGCGGGCGGCGGCCAAGGAGCCGGCCCGGCAGCTCCCGGCCAGGGAGAATCCGGCCCCGCGGCCGGTACGGGCCGCCGCACCGGCCACGGGTATGCCGTCCGGCACGGCTCCGGCCGCCCCCAGGGCAACCGCCCCTGCCGCGCCCAGCCCCGCCGCACCCAGCCCCGCCGCACCGAGTCCCGCCGCACTCAGCCCGGCCCGCCCGCCGCTCGCCGGTGCCGCGCGCCAGGTCCTTGCCGAACTCGGCTCGAGGGAAGAGCCGTTGGCAGAGCCCGAACGTCCCGTACGGCCGGCTGCCCCCGTACCGCGGAGGCGCGCCCCGCGACCGGAGCACCCCGCACCCGACGGGCCGCTCCGCCCGGAGCGAGCCCCCTCCCGCCCGACGACGGGCACACCGGAACGGCCAGAACGGCCAGAACGGCCAGAACGCGCCGAGGCGCCGAAGCCGCCGGCGTCTCAGCTCCCGTCCGCCCTGCCCAGTGAACCCACCGCACCCGACGGGTGGTCGGCCGGCATCGACCGTCCGGTACGACCCGCCACGCCCGTGACGGCGATGGGCGCCCGCGCCCGCGCCGCCGCGCCACCACAGGAACGCACCGAGGCGCCTGCGCCGCCGGTCGTACCGGGATCGTCTCCGGTACCGGCGGAGGGGAGTCGGCCGGCGGGGGAGGGAAGCGGCCCGGCGGAGGCCAGGCGCCCGAGCGCCACGCCCGCCCCGAGCGCCGCGACCGCGCCGCCGCTTCCGCCAGAGGCCGGGAAGGCTCACCCGGCCCCCTCCCACGGGCCGCGCACCTCGCTGCCCACCGAGCTGCCCGAGCGTCAACGCCCTCCCGCGGCAGGTGAGTTGACGGAACCGTCCCGGACGCCCGCGCCCGAAGGGCTCCCCGCTCCGTTCCACCCCGGACACGTCAGCACCGAGGACGAGCGGCGGGCGTTCCGGGAGCTGGCCGAGGACGTGTGGGAGCGGCACGGGGCCGCCGTGGCCCGTGCCCTCATCCGGATGCCCGCGCTGCGCGCCCAGGAGCAGGAGGCCGCCCGCGCCGATGTGATCGCGCTGCACATCTACCTGAACTCCCCGGACGGCCCGCTCGCCCCCGAAGCGGTCGTCAGGGGGCTGCGATCCGGTGACGAACGCCTCCTGCCCTACGTCGCCTGCCTCGCCTCGGCGCTCCGCCGTATGCCCTCCTACCGGGGCGTCGCCGCGCACGGTGCCGGAGACGTACCCCTCGACGGCCTGGCCGCCGGCACCCTCCTGCGCGACCCGGCCCCGCTGGGCGCCGTACCCGTCGGGACCGCCGGACCGCTTCCCGGCGGGCCGCAGTACGTCATCTGGTCCGCCACCGGCCGGCGGGTCCGCCAGCTGACCGACCGCCCGGGCGACGGAATGGCCGTCGAGCAGGTGCTGTTCGCGCCGGGCACCCGGCTGCGCGTGCTCGACGTACGGCGGTCGGGCCCGGCCCCGCTGATCATGCTCCGCGAGTTGCAGGCCGACGCCCCGGGCACCCCGGGCACCCCGGGCGGCCCCCTCCCGCCCCCTCCCGAACTCGACGACGCCGACCGCGCCGTGCTCGCCCGGCTGGACGACACGCTGCGCGGCCGGTCCCCCGCGCCCGGTGCCTTTGTGTGGCCGGGCCTGTGCCACGGGCCGATCGGCCCGGCGCACACCACCCCGCAGGCGCCCCGCACGGCGCCGCATGCCGACTGAAGATCCGAGAAGGAGACGATATGCCTCGTCAGGAACGCACGGGACCCGGTGCCCCCGCGGTACGCCGTGCGGTCGCGGTGCCCGCCGCACCGGGGGAGCCGGATGAGTCCCTCATGCCGCCGGCCTCCGGGTCCCGTTCCGCCTCCTCGGAGGAGACAGCCACGCTGTCCGTTTCGCAAGGGACGTCCGGCGGCACCGCGGCTCCGTCGGGGGAGTCGTCCACGACGTCTCCCGGGGCCTCGGCCCGTCCGGAGCGCGAGCGGTCCGAGACGTCCGGGGTGGCGTCGGCCGCGTCGGCCGCCCCCGTCGGATCGGCCGCCCCGGCCACCGCTGCCACGGCCGCCGCGTCCGCCTCCGAGGACGACGACGCACCGGTCGCCGCCGGTTCCGGGGCCGACGGCGGCAACGGTGAGCCGCCCTCCGGCCGCCCGGCCAAGGCCCTGCTGGCGGGCGCGGGCATCGCGGGCGCGCTGCTGCTCGCCGTACCGCTGCTCTTCATCGGCGGGGACGATGACGACGACCGGTCCAGCGGGCAGTCCGACCATGCCTCCGGTGTGGTGCTGCCGAAGCAGCTCCTGCCGGCGGAGCCCGTACCCGACTACGGCACCACGTCACCGACCGCGAGCCCCACTCCGACCACGAGCGCCGACGGTGCGAGCGCCAAGGACGCGGTCACGGTCTCGGACTCGGGCTCGAACACGAAGACGGACACGGGCACGGGCACGGGCACTGACCGGAAGGAGACGGGAAACCAGAGCGAGAGCCACCCCGCCACCGGGACGGAGAAGTCCCCCTCCGCTGAATCCGCCACGAAGCCCGCGGCGTCACCGACCCCGCGGGCGGCCTCGACCCCCAAGGTGGTGGCGAAGCAGCCCGCCGTCGATATCGCCAACCGCAAGAACATCATGGTGAAGAACGCGGTGACGGGCATGTGCGCCGACATCGGCGGCTCCGGCAAGGGGAAGGTCGGCGCGGGGGTCTTCCAGGAGTACTGCTACCGGGGCGACGTCGACAACCAGATGTGGAACTTCGAGAAGCGCTACGAGGGTCTCGGCGGGGACGGGGCGGACCTCTTCCAGATCCGCAACGTCAAGGACGGCCTGTGCATGGACCTCCCGGGAACCGGCGCGGTCCCCATGCGTACCTACGTCAGGGAGGGCACCTGCACCGGAACCACCGCCGACAACCAGCTGTGGTGGCTGGAGAGCCGCGGCAACGGCCAGTACTGGATCCACAACAGGGCCAGCAACGGAATGTGCCTGGAGGTGTGGGGCGAGGACGGCAAGGGCGGCCCCGACGCCCGGCTGGGCGTCTACCCGTGCAGCCCCAACGACGACCACGAGTGGACCATCGTCTGACCTGGCGCGGCCTCACCTGAGGCCCACGGGCCCGAGCCGGCACACCGGGCAGGACATGCCCGGTGTGCCGGTTCAGATCAGGCCGGAGCGTATGGCATGGGCCACGGCGTGCGCGCGGTTGCGCAGTTCCAGCCGCTTCATCAGACCGGACAGGATGTACTTGATGGTGCGCTCGGAGTACGAGAGCAGCTCCGCGATCTCCGACAGCTCCTTGCCGTCCGCGATCAGCCGCAGTACGTCCGCCTCGCGCGGTGTGACACCCGACGCCGTCAGGCCGTGCGGGGTGAGGACCGCGCGGTGGGTCCACTGGACCTGCTCCATGAGTACGCCCTGGAGGGCCGGCGGGAAGCTGCCCCCGCCCTCCGCGACGGTGATCAGCGCCCGCACGAACGCCGCGGGGGTGAAGGAGTCCCGCCACAGCACGGCACGTACCCCTCGGTCCACGGCGGTGAAGATGTTGGTCTGCCACTGCCGGCCGACGACGAGCACGAAGCGTGATTCACGGCGGTCGGACAGCACGGCGAGCATGTCCAGGGTGCCGGCGTCGACGGAGTCCACCGCCACCACCGTCACATCGGCCTCGCCGGTGCCGCTGGGCAGAACTTCGGTGATCCGCCGGTCGAACTGGAGGTGTTTGGCCAGTCCGGCACGTATGACGGCATCGGGGGCGTGGATCGCCACCCGAACAGTGAGCGCAGACACCGACCGGGGCATTCGCCCTCCACTGGGTATCAGAGTGACGAAACGACATCAGGCGTGGTGAACGGCATGGATATCGTCTAAGTCACGGATGTCACGGCTGGGGAATCGGAGCAACGGAGGCCGATGCTGTCATGTTCCCGACCCATGCTCGGCGGGCAAATACCCCTCGTGTGTCAAGGAACAGGGAAACCTGTCGCGAGTTCCGCCGCACCGGCGAACTCAGCGCACGGGCCAGGCCGGCGCGCTGCTGGTCAGCACCGCCGTGGCCACTTCCGTACGGGACCGCAGTCCGGTACGGCTCAGTAGCCGCGTCAGCCGGTTGGCGACCGCGTCCTCGCTCACGCGCAGCACCGCCGCGATCCGGCGGTTGCTGAGGCCCTCGGTGATCAGGGTGGCGAGCAACTGCTCGTTCTCGACGGTCACCTGCCGGCGGTCCGGCACGGCCAGCCCGGCCTCGCGCATCGCCGTACGGGTATGGAACCGCCACAGCGGGGCACCGACCTCGCCCAACAGGTCGTACGCCTCGTACAGCAGTTTCTCGTGGCCGCCCCCCGAACGGGCCGCCGAGATCAGGACGACCGCCGTCTCGAACGGCTGGTCACGCGCGCGGGCCAGCTCCACGGCGGCCGGCACCCGCTCACTTCCGCGGTCAGGACCACCGGGGCCGCCCATGGCCGCGACCCGCGCCGACGTCAACCACCACAGCAACCGGGTCCGTTCGTCCCCGGTACGCTCCGTGAGCGTCTCCAGGTTCGCCAGCGCGTCGGCCGCCTCGGGGACCCGCCCGGCCTCCGCGTGGAGTTCGGCCAGGAGGGCCCACAACTCGCCGGTGCCGTAGGCATGTCCGTGCTCGCCCGCCACCGCCAGTGCGCCACGCAGTATCCGCTCGGCCTCGTCCGTCTCGCCGAGAGCACGCAGCACCTCGGCCTCGGCCTGGTCCAGGAAGAGTTCCAGCGGCCCTTCGCCGAGGTCGCGCGCACTGTCCAGCAGCCGTCGCGCACTGGTGGTGCGCCCCCTGGCCAGGAGCATGGCGGCCGTTCTGGCGGGGAGCAGATGGTGGCTCGGTGGCGGATTGTGCGCCTGCCGGTTCGCCAGCATCCAGCGCGCGCCCGCCAGCGCCTCGTCCCAACGCCCCTGAAGGTGCAGCCACAGGAAGCGGGTGTACGGCGGCATCCACTCCACCGTCAGACCGCGGAAGGCGAGCAGCCGTGTCATCCCGTGCAGATCCCGGGCACCGAGGAGCTGATCGGCGGCGGCCATGGTGAGAGCGTGCTTGGAGTCGGGCGTCATGTCGGGGCCGTGCGGAGCGCTGAGCAGCTGCCGGAACCGCTCCGGCCGGCCAAGCACCCACTCGGCACAGGCCAGGAACCACTCGGGGTTCCACTGCTTACGGGTGCCGGTCCGCCACACCGGCTCGGTCCGCAGCAGCACCTCACGCGCCTCGTTCCACCGCTCCGTGCCGCAGAGCGCCAGTGTCTGGCCCGCCACGGCCGCCGCCGGGGGCAGCGGCAGGTCCCGCCACCAGTGCGCGGAAGCCATCCGGGACATCTGCGCCCAGTCCTCCGAGGCGGTCGTCGAGGCGACCACCAGCAGGGCGACGTCCTGGAGCAGATCGTCGGAGAGGCTGTCGGCGGGGTCGCGCAGGATCTCCGCACCCGTGGCCCGCGCGCCGGGGTAGTCGCAGACCACGTAGGCGGCCTTCGCGTACCGCAGCAGCATGCGTTCGCGCGCCCCGGGATCCTCGATCAGGTCGAGGGCCGCCCGCAGGTATCGCAGCAGGTAGGGCCCCTGGACATCGGGGACCAGCTGATCCGCGGCCCGTACCAGCTCCTCGACGGCCCGCTCCCGGTCGATCAGCACACCCGCGTCCGCGATCCGGTCGGCCGGATAGGTCACGGCATCGGCCTCGGCCAGCAGGCCGCCGCCGCCCGGCTCCGTGGGCGGGCGCTCGCCCCCGGTCCCTTCGCCCCACAGCTCGGCCACCGCCGAGGCCGACAGCCGTGCCCGCTCCAGCGGCCCGAGCCCTTCCCTGACGGTGTACTCCACCAGAGGCAGCCGGAATGTCCAGCCCCGGACGCCCCGGCCACCGTCGTACGGTCCCCCCGAGCCGTCCGCGCCCTCCTCCGGCCGCGCCGGTTCCGTCAGTTCGTCCAGGATGCCCGCGCGGCAGAGCGCACGTATCGCGGCCCGCGTCTCCTCGGCGGACAGCCCGGTCACCGCCGCCGTGCGGGTCGGCGCCGCCCGGCCCAGCGGCCACAGGACGCTCAGCGCCCCGGCCACCGTCCCGTACGGCTCACCGAGTGCCCGCAGTTCCGCCACTAGCGGATGGTCGTACGGAAGCAGCGGCGTCGGAACGCGGACGCTCAGGAAGGCGTGGCCGTCGGCCACCCGGATCGCGCCCTTCCGTACCCACCCGGTCAGCAGGGCGTCGACCGCCGCCGGCACACCACGGCCGAACCGGTGCACTCGCCGCACCAGGTCCGGCTGCGGGATCGCCTGCAACCGGCCGGCCACCATGGCGGAGACCTCCGGCTCACCGAGCCGCCCGAGCACGAGGGAGTACGAGGACAGCTCGCCCGCCAGCCGCTCCACGGGCAGCGCCCCGCCTGACGCGTGGACGTCCCCGCCCTCGTGCTCCGCTCCACGCTCGACGACGGTGACCAGCAGCCGGACGTCCGGCGGAAAGAGACCGTTGCCGCCGTTTCCGCCCAGCAGACCGAGGGAGTCGGCGTCGGCATGCTCGGCGTCCTCGATCACCACGACCATCGGCCTCGTACGCCTCTCCTGCCCCGACGCGACCGCCGCACCGAGCACCAGGCCCATCGCCACCGGATCACCCGCCGCGACAGCGGCCAGCGATTCCCGGTCGGACCGCCCCCTGCCCCGGCCGTGCTCGGCCGGCCGCGTCATGGGCAGCGCCCGGACCAGACGCGATGCCAGCAACAGAGGGTGTTCCGTGTCACCGGCCGCACACGCCAGCGACAGCACCGCGACGCCCTCCGCCCTGAGCCGCTCGCCGAGCGTCCGTACGAACGCGCTCCGCCCCACGCCCCGTTCGCCCCGGACGACGACCAGACGCGGCCCGTCAGGATCTCTCAGACGCGTATGGACCTCCGCCAACTCCTCCGCCCGGCCCTCCACTTGCTCGCGCGAATGATCCAGCCGGGCGGCAGTGCTGCCCGGGACCAGCTCGGTGTTCCTCGGATGTGCCACAGTCCATGCTCTCCTGGTGCCGCGTGGGTTGCCCGGGCAGGCCGACTCCCCGCGCTGGGGCGAACCCGGTCGGCCGGACCGTAGAGGCGACTGCAATTATCGCCGCGCCCTGTGCACGCGAACGGCGGGGACCGCCGGCTGGGACCCCCGGCCGCGCGGGGCACGGGGTGTGCCCCGCGCGGCCGTCCACAGGGCATGGTCAGCCGGGCAGTTCCGCGCGGACGGTACGGGCCGCGGCGACCAGGTTCTCCAGCGAGGCGCGGGTCTCCGGCCAGCCCCGGGTCTTCAGGCCGCAGTCGGGGTTGACCCAGAGCCGCTCGGCGGGGATGGCCTCCAGCCCGGTGCGCAGCAGCGCGGCGGCCTCCTCGGCGCTCGGTACGCGCGGCGAGTGGATGTCGTACACACCGGGACCCGCCTCGCGGGGGTAGCCGTGCGCGGCGAGTTCGCGGGCGACCTGCATATGGGAGCGGGCCGCCTCCAGGCTGATGACATCGGCGTCGAGGTCGTCGATGGCCTGGACGATGTCACCGAACTCGGCGTAGCACATGTGGGTGTGGATCTGGGTGTCCGGGCGTACGCCACCGGTGGTGAGGCGGAACGACTCGGTCGCCCAGTCCAGATACGCGGCGCGGCCGGCGGCGCGCAGCGGCAGTGTCTCGCGCAGGGCGGGTTCGTCGACCTGGATCACCGAAGTGCCGTCCGCCTCAAGGTCGTTGACCTCGTCGCGCAGGGCGAGGGCGACCTGGCGCGCGGTGTCGCCGAGCGGCTGGTCGTCGCGGACGAAGGACCAGGCGAGCATGGTGACGGGCCCGGTGAGCATGCCCTTGACCGGGCGTCCGGTGAGCGACTGCGCGTAGGACGTCCAGCGCACCGTCATCGGCTCGGGGCGCGAGATGTCGCCGACGAGCACCGGCGGCCGGACATAGCGGGTGCCGTACGACTGGACCCAGCCGCCGCGGGTGGCGACGTAGCCGGTGAGCCGCTCGGCGAAGTACTGGACCATGTCGTTGCGTTCGGGCTCGCCGTGCACCAGGACATCGAGGCCGGCCTTCTCCTGGAAGGAGACGACCTCGGCGATCTCGGCCCTGATGCGCTCCTCGTACCCGGCGGTGCCGATCCGTCCCGCGCGCAGGTCGGCGCGGGCCGTCCGCAAGTCGTCGGTCTGCGGGAACGAGCCGATGGTGGTCGTCGGCAGCAGCGGCAGCCCGAGGCGGGCGCGCTGGGTGCCGGCGCGCTCGGCGTACGGCCGCGAGCGGCGGCCGTCGGCGTCGGTGACGGCGGCGGCCCTGGCCCGTACGGCCGGGTCGTGGGTGATCGCCGAGGCCGTACGGGAGGCGAGGGCGGCCCGGTTGGCGGCGATCTCCCCGGCGATGGCACCGGTGCCCTCGGCCAGCCCCTTGGCCAGGGTGACGATCTCGGCGGTCTTCTGCCGGGCGAAGGCGAGCCAGCGCAGGATCTCCGGATCGATGTCCCGTTCTGCGGCGGTGTCGAGCGGAACGTGCAGGAGGGAGCAGGACGCGGCCACATCGACCCGGTCGGCGAGGCCGAGGAGGGTGGTGAGGGTGGCCAGCGACTTCTCGAAGTCGTTGATCCAGATGTTGCGGCCGTTGACGACGCCCGCGACGAGCCGCTTTCCTGGCAGTCCGCCGACGGCGGCGAGATCGGCCGGATTGGCCGCCGCCGCGCCGGTGAAGTCGAGTGCCAGGCCCTCGACCGGTGCCTTGGCCAGCACGGGAAGCGCCTCGCCCAGCCGGTCGAAGTAGGAGGCGACGAGCAGCTTCGGCCGGTCGGTCCGGCCGCCGAGGTCGCGGTACGTACGGGCGACGGCGGCCAGTTCGGCGGGCGTCCGGTCCTCGATCAGCGCGGGCTCGTCGAGCTGCACCCACTCGGCGCCGGCGGCGCGCAGATCGGCGAGGACCTCGGCGTAGACGGGCAGCAGCCGGTCCAGCAGGGTCAGCGGTTCGAAACCGGCCGCCACCCCGGGCGCGGGCTTGGCCAGCAGGAGATACGTGACGGGGCCGACGAGGACCGGCCGGGCGGTGTGCCCGAGCGCCAGAGCCTCCGTCAGCTCGGCGACCTGCCGGGCGGAGTCGGCGGTGAAGACGGTGTCGGGGCCCAGCTCGGGGACGAGGTAGTGGTAGTTCGTGTCGAACCACTTGGTCATCTCCAGCGGCGCCACGTCCTGGGTGCCGCGGGCCATCGCGAAGTAGCCGTCGAGCGCGTCGGCCTCGACGGCCGCGCGGTGCCGTGCGGGGACGGCACCGACCATGACACTGGTGTCCAGGACGTGGTCGTAGTACGAGAAGTCACCGGTCGGCACCTCGTCGACGCCGGCGTCAGCCAGCTGCCGCCAGTTGGCCCGGCGCAGCCCGACGGCCGTCTCCCGGAGGGCTTCCGCGGTGACGCGGCCCTTCCAGTACCCCTCGACGGCCTTCTTCAGTTCCCGGTGCTGTCCCTGGCGGGGGTAGCCGTACACGGTCGCCCGTGCTGCCGCGGCTGCGGACTTCGCTGTCACGGAAATCTCCTTCGCGAGATGACTCCTGAACATCCCGGCGACGGGACGCGAGCGCGAAGGGGTGACGGACCGCACGGACCAGTACCGCGCCCCGGGCGCGCTCGTCCGTCCGATATGTACGCCGACCCGCCCACGAGGTCACCGGGATATCCGTACGCGAATGGTCGCGTACGGGCAACGGGCAGGTCTTCGGACTCGCGGGCAGCTCTGCCGAGGCAGATTCCAGATTCCTACTGGCCGTCGCTTCCCGGATCCTGGCCGGATCCAGTGCGTATGACGGCGGTCGTTCCCACTCACCGCTGCGGGGCAGTCCCGGATTCCCACCGGGTTCCCTCTTACGACGCGTCTGCCTGGCGGGCAGGGCGAACCAGCTGCATCCGACAGGGTAGAGCGTGGGCGGGGCCGCGGCCGACACCGCCCACGTTCCGGAACGTGACCTGGGACACGGGAGCCGCGGTGGACGCCCTTGCGGCGCCTGTGGACCGGGTGTAGGCGCCTATTCGAACGCGGCGTGCGTCGGCAGACAATTTTCGGAATTCTCCGCGCCGGTGTGTGTCCACACTTTCCGGGAAAGCGCAAATGGGTTCCATGCATTCTCCGCCTGCTGTGTGCCCACACCCGGGGGCGTGCCGTCAAGCGCGAGAACCATCACATGGCGAACGTCTCCGGAACGGCCGTACGGGCAGGCCACAGGGTGTTAGTGTGCGTATTCGTCCCGAGCGCAAGTTGTATGCCGTATCGGCGTCCTTCCCTCGGATTGCATCAGCGAGTACCCCACTCCACCGGAAATTCCGGGGGTGGTTCAGTCTTTGCTTTTTCCCGGATCAGGAATTGACTCAGCGGCGAGTCCGTTTCCTGTTCCGGGGATTAATCCGTCCCCGTTCCTTGGAGCCTCTTTCCATGTCTGCGCACTCCACAACGCCCGTCGCCACCGCAGGGCCGGATGCCTCCGGAGCCTCACCCGGGGGCGGGCGACATCTCGGGCTGGCCCTGTTCGTGATCGCCGCCGCCCAGCTGATGGTGGTTCTCGACGCCACGATCACCAATATCGCCCTGCCCGCCATCCAGACCGATCTCGGCGTGTCCGACGCGAATCTGGCCTGGATCGTCAACTCGTACGCGCTGGCGTTCGGCGGGCTGCTGCTGCTCGGCGGGCGGGCCGGTGACCTGTACGGACGGCGGCGCGTGTTCCGGGTGGGGATCGCCGTCTTCACCCTGGCCTCGCTGCTCGGCGGACTGGCGCCGAACGAGGGGCTGTTGCTCGCCGCCCGTGTTCTGCAAGGAGCCGGCGCCGCGCTCGCCGCGCCCAGCGCCCTGGCGCTGATCACCACGACGTTCCCGGTCGGCAAGGAGCGCAACACGGCGATGGGCGTCTACGCGGCCATGGGCGGCGTGGGCGCCACGGTCGGGCTGCTGCTCGGCGGTGTGCTCACCGACGTACTCGACTGGCGCTGGGTCTTCTTCGTCAACATCCCGATCGGCCTGGCCGTCCTCGCCGGTACCCGCTACCTCGTCGAGGCCGAACGCGACACCGGCCGTCTCGACGTCCCCGGCGCGATCACCGGCACCGGCGGTCTGATCTCCCTGGTGTACGGCATCACCCGCGGCGGCGAGCACGGCTGGACCAACGGCCTGACTCTCGCATCCTTCGCCGCCGCGGTCGTGCTGCTGGCCGTGTTCCTCTTCCTCCAGGCCCGCACCGCGCACCCGATGATGCCGCTGCGGCTCTTCAAGGACCGGAACCGGTGGGGGAGTTACGGGACGATGCTGTTCATCGGCTCGGGCATGTTCGCCACCTTCTACTTCCTGACGCTCTACATGCAGCTGATCCTCGGCTACAGCCCGGTCAGGACCGGCTTCGCGTATCTGCCCTTCAGCTTCGGCATGGCCGCCGCGGCGGGCATCAGCTCCAAGCTCGTCGCGCGGTACGCCCCCCGGCTGATCGCCGGGCCCGGCCTGGTGGTGGCGGCCGTGGGCATGCTCTGGTTCGCCACGCTGGAGCCGGGTTCGTCGTACGCGGCGCATCTGATGCCGGCCATGTTCGTCACCGGTCTCGGCCTCGGCATGAGCTTTGTCCCGATGACGCTCGGCGCGGTCAGCGGGGTCGCGCACCAGGACACCGGGAGCGCCTCCGCGCTGCTCAACACCGCGCAGCAGATCGGTGGCGCCCTCGGTCTCGCCGTCCTGTCGACGCTCTCCACCTCGGCGGCGAACGACAAGCTGCCCGAGGCGGCCTCCTCCCTCTACCGGGGTCTGGCCACCGAGGACTTCGCCCTTGTCGCACGGGCGGGCGAGGCGCTGACCCACGGCTACACCGTGGCCTTCGCCGCCGCGGCCTGCATGTTCCTGGCCGGCCTGGCCGTCACGGCCTTCGCCGTCAACGCCGGCCGGCAGGAGTCCACCGAGGGGGCGGCGCCGGTGCACATGGGCTGACGGGACGGAGCGTCGTACGACGCCGGTGCGCGCCGGGGGCAGGCGCGCACCGGCGTCGTACGCCGTCGCCGCGGCCCCTACTTCGCTTCGGCGGCGGCCCGCCGCTCGTACCCCACCAGCCGGACGCAGACCGTGAGCCCCTCGATGGCCTGCTCCAGCTCCGCGAGCCCCGGGTAGCTGGGCGCGATCCGGATGACCGCGTCGCGCGGGTCGTCGCCGTACGGGTGCGTGGCGCCGGCCGGGGTCAGCACGATGCCCGCCTCGGCGGCCCGGCGTACGACCTCCTTGGCGCAGCCGTCCTCGACCTGGAGGGTGACGAAGTACCCGCCCTTCGGCGAGGTCCAGGTCGCGAGCCCGGTCCCGCCGAGACCGGCTTCCAGGAGCCGCGCCACCGTGTCGAACTTGGGCCGCAGCACGGCGCGCTGGCGCTCCATGTGGGTCCGCACCCCGTCCGCGTCCCGCAGGAACAGGGCGTGCCGCAGCTGGTTGACCTTGTCGGGGCCGATCGACCGCTTCGCGTTGTTGCCGAGCAGCCACTGCACGTTCGCGGGCGACGAGCCGAAGAACGCGACGCCCGCGCCCGCCGCGGTGATCTTCGAGGTGGAGCCGAACACGAACGCCCGGTCCGGGTTCCCGGCCGAGGCGCAGGCGGCGAGCAGATCGGCGACGGGGACCGGCTCGTCGGTGAGGTCGTGGGCGGCGTACGCGTTGTCCCAGAAGATCCGGAAGTCCGGCGCGGCCGTGCTCATCGAGGCGAGCCGCGTCACCGTCGCGTCGCTGTAGGTGACGCCGTCCGGGTTGCTGTACTTCGGTACGCACCAGATGCCCTTGACCGCCGGGTCCTCCGCGACGAGCCGCTCCACGGCGTCCATGTCCGGTCCCTCGGCGGTCATCGGCACCGGGATCATGTCGATCCCGAACCGTTCGCAGAGCGCGAAGTGCCGGTCGTATCCGGGCACCGGACACAGGAACGCGATCCGCTCCTGGTCCACCCAGCGGGACCCGGCGCCCGGGACCACGCTCAGCAGGGCGTGCACCAGGCAGTCGTGCATCAGCTCCAGGCTGGAGTTCCCGGCCGCGAGGAGCTGTCCGGCCGGCACCTGGAGCACCCCGGCGAAGATCTCCCGCAGCTCGGGCAGCCCCTGCAGGCCGCCGTAGTTGCGTACGTCCGTGCCGTCGGCGGCGGTGTACCGCGCGCCCGGCAGGCTGAGCAGCTCCCCGGAGAGGTCGAGCTGCGCCGGCGCCGGCTTGCCGCGGGTCAGGTCCAGCGCGAGGCCGCGCGCGGCGAGGTCCCGGTACTCCTGACGGGCCCGGTCGAGGAGATCCGGCAGGGCGGCCGTGCCGGCCGTCGAGGCCGTCTCTGCCGTGTCGGTCGGGGCGTCGGGGCTCAGCTCGGTCGTCATGGTCGTTCCTCTCGCGGATGCCGCGCCGATGGTGGCACCCGCCGAGGATACAAAGCGGTGGAGCGGTCCGGTGCCGGACCGCGGCCCGGTCAGATCTCTATGTCGTTCTCGATGCGCTTCAACTGGTGGCGGGCCATGGCCAGGTTGGCGCGCGTCCGGTCGAGCACCAGGTAGAGAAACAGCCCCTTGGTGGTCGGCCCGGACAGCGGGCGCAGTACGTGGTACTGCGTCCGGAGCGTGATGAGGATGTCCTCGATGGTGTCCTCGATGCCGAGCGTCTCCAGCGCGCGGACCTTGGCGCGTACGACATCGGTGTTTCCCGCGGCGGCGACGCCGAGGTCCAGGTCCCTGCCGCCCCCTAGCACGCCCAGGGCCATGCCGCTGGTGTAGTCGACGAGTGCCGTGCCGACGGCTCCCTCGATCATCATCGCGTCCTTCAGTGCCACGTCCGTGCTTGCCATGACTCCCACCCTCATCGTCGTGTACTCGTTCGATCACCTTAGAGGATGGCAACATACTGATCTGCCGAATTGAAGACTTCTTCAAGCCGTCCGCGTCCTCCGGTGCCGGAGGGGCACTAGGGTCTCCAGGGTCGAGACAGGTTGTGACAGGCCGAGAGTGCCGCGATACGGGTGAGGTGGGCGAGAGGTGAACGCGATGCCGGTGCCGCTGTACCAGGCGAAGGCGGAGTTCTTCCGGATGCTCGGCCACCCGGTCCGCATCCGCGTGCTCGAACTGCTTCAGGACGGGCCGATGCCGGTACGGGATCTGCTCGCGGCCATCGAGATCGAGCCGTCGAGCCTCTCGCAGCAGCTGGCGGTGTTGCGCCGGTCGGGCATCGTGACCGCGACCCGGGAGGGCGCGACGGTGGTGTACGAGCTGGCCGGCGGCGATGTGGCGGAGCTGATGCGGGCGGCGCGGCGGATCCTGACCGTCATGCTCGCGGGCCGGCAGGATCTGCTGGCCGAACTGCACGACACGGGGGTCGGCGCGACGCCGTAGCGGACGTCGGCGCGTACGCGCGTCGCGTACGCCCAGCGCTTACGCGGGGCCGCTCACGTGGGCCCAGCGCCTACGCGGGGCCGCTCACGTACGTACCGCGCTTACGCGGGCCCCCGGCGGCGGGGTGCGGTGTCCGGATCCGCGGCCCGGAGGTCCGCCAGCAGCTCGGCCTGGCCGGCCAGTACCCCGGACAGGATCGTGCGTGCGACCCTCAGCAGCTCCGCGACCTGGGGGCTGGCCAGCGAGTAGTGGACGACGGAGCCCTCGCGGCGGGTGACCACCAGATTCGCCCGGCGCAGGACGGCCAGCTGCTGTGACAGATGGGCGGGCTCGACCCCTACCTCCGGCAGCATCTCCGCGACCGCGTGCTCGCGCTCGCTCAGCAGCTCAAGCACCCGGATCCGTACCGGATGCCCGAGCGTCTTGAAGAACTCCGCCTTCAGCTGGTAGAGCGGCGCGCTCACCGACTTGCCTCCGCACTGCTGCGGCCGGCCGTGGGACCGGTCGCTCGCCGTCGCTCGGACACCGGGGGCCGGTGCCGCTCCCACCCGGGACTCACTGCCCCGGGGTCGTCCTCGCCGTATCCCGCTCGTCCGGCGGCTCTGGACCGACCGGGACAACACTGCCATACGCGCCGGTCCCGGGCTGGCGGTACGGGATCATGGTGCCCCTGGCGCGCTCCCGTCCGGCCGGGGAACAGCCCTCTCGCGGACGCCGGTTGGGGATTTCGGGCCTGGCCGACGGTCGGTTTATGATCTTGGCCATGACTTCGCAAACCCCCGAGAAGAGCCCGTCCCGCAAGCAGAAGCTCCAGGAGAAGCAGCGGCGCCAGCTGGCCGTCGTCGACACGATCGACAAGGCCGAGGCCAAGCTGCGCAAGGCCAAGGTGGAGCTGGCCGAGGCCGTGGCGGAGGCGGTCGAGGTCTTCGGCAGCGAGCAGAACGCCGCCGACGAGCTCGGACTGCCGGTGGAGACGATCCGCGGGCACCTCGACCTCATCGAGGTCGACGGCGACGGCTCCGAGGAGACCGCGGAATCCCCGGAGACCGCCCCCGCCGCCGTGACCCCGGCGAAGGCCAAGGCGCCGTCCAAGGCGGAGCCGAAGCCCGAGACGGAGTCCGAGCTGGAGCCGGAGCCCGCGCTGGTCTAGTACCGGGAGTACCGGGCGCCAGGAACACGGGAGCGGGGCCGCACGTCGGCCCCGCTCCCGTTTCTGTTTCCGTATACCGTTCCGTCCCCCGCGATCCGCACCCGGCCGGTCCTGATGGCCGAGCACGTCCGGTTTCTGACGCGTATTCGGAACACGCTCGCTCGGTATCCCGGCGCGGTTCTCCGAAGGCAACGCCACTCGACCGGAAGGGGTGTTGGTGAATTCCTCGGCGAATTACGTGCCCGGTGCGTTTTTGATGTGCGGTCAGGTGCTCCGACCGCGCCCTTCGGTGCCTCGCCGCCCGGGTTGTATGGGTGATATTTGGGTGTCTTGTCCTTTTATGTTCGCCCTACGGGGGTGACGTGCATCACGGTGGCGGGGTGGGTGTGGCGGCCGGGAGGGCGCGTATTTCGTACGCCCGGCGGGAATTGCGGGATTTGATCTTTCCGCGCCGGAGAGCGCATTGAATTCCGGACTTGTTCGGTTCCGCTGTTCTCGCTTAAGTTCACGTCACTCCGGATGGAACGCCGAATCCTGCCGCTGTCCGGTCAACCCACCAACCCACTCATGTACGGCAGGAGCGGGGGACCCAGGTAAGTCGCCGGTCCGTGTACGGACCGGCTTGGGGTGAAGTCTCGTGTACACCGCGTGACCGGGCATCTCCTGCCCGAACCCGACAGCTCACCTCGCAGGCGACGGAGAGGAACGCGTCATGTTCGCAAAGGCTGTCGTCAGGGCGAAGCACAAGGCGAAGCACCGCCGCCCCAGAACGAACCCGCTCGCCCGTGGCGCCGTCGCCGTGAGCGCGGGGGGTGCCGTACTGGCCCTGCCCCTGCTCGCCGCCACCACCGCCCAGGCCGCGCCCGTCACCGCCCCGGCGGCCTCGGTGCCCCAGGCCTCCGACAACGCGGTGAAGGCCGTCCCCACCACCTACTCCGTGGTCCTGGGCGACTCGCTCTCCAAGATCGCGAAGGCGCACTCGCTCAGCGGCGGCTGGAAGAAGCTGTACGCGGACAACCGCGGGGCCATCGGGACCAACCCGTCCCACATCCGCCCCGGCCTCACGCTGAAGCTCGGTACGGCCGCCAAGGCCACGGTGAAGGCCGCCCCGAAGGCCGCGCCGAAGACGGCCACCAAGACGGCCGCCAAGACCGTCACCGCCGCTCCCGCGGCCCTGAAGTCGTACAGCAACAACCTGGACGGCTGGATCCGGGAGTCCCTGGACATCATGGCCGCGCGCGGTATCCCCGGCAGCTACAACGGCATCTACCGCAACATCATGCGTGAGTCCTCGGGCAACCCGATGGCCATCAACAACTGGGACATCAACGCCCAGAACGGCATCCCCTCCAAGGGGCTCCTCCAGGTCATCGACCCCACGTTCCAGACGTACCACGTGCCCGGTACGTCCCTGAACAGCTACGACCCGGTCGCCAACATCACCGCCGCGTGCAACTACGCCGCCGCCCGGTACGGCTCGATCGACAACGTCAACGGTCCCTACTGACGGACCCGCGCCCGGCACAACACCGGCCCCACCTGCCCCGCCTCGGCGCGGACGGGTGGGGCCGGCGGCCGTTCGTGCCCCTTCTCGCACCATGCGGAGCAGGCAACAGGCCGGAAACGATCACGGAACGACCGGGAAATTTCGGTACGTCACTCTCTCTCCACGCATACGAGACGGAAGGGAGCCGGTATGAGCCTCAGCAGCGCACGTCCGGCGGACCTCCGCAGCCGTGTCCACCAGTCGGCCTGGACGCGGGGGCGTGTGGCCCACGGTGTGCCGCTCCGCTCCGCCGCCGCCCGCGGCTGAGCGACACGCGGCCCGTAGCCCTCCAGCTCCCTCCCTCCGTCCCCTCCGGCGGGGACGTATGCGCAGAAGGACCTCACCATGACCACCGTCGTACCCCCTCCCGCCCTGCCCAGGGAGTGCACCTTCGACCCCGGTGACTGGGCGATCCTGGCCCGCCACTGGTACCCCGTCGCGCTCTCCCGCGAGGTCGGCGGCCGGCCCGTGGCCGTACGGCTGCTGGACGAGACGCTCGTGGCCTACCGGGTGGACGGCGAGGCCGTCGTCGCCCACGACATCTGCCCGCACCGCGGTGTCCCGCTCAGCCTCGGCGGCGGCGACGGCGCGGGCATCACCTGCGCCTACCACGGCCTGCGCTTCGGCGCGGGCGGCAGGTGTACGGACGTACCGGCGCACCCCGCAGCGAAGATCCCCGCCCGGCTGAACCTGCGGACCTTCCCCGTCGTCGAGCGGTACGGACTGGTGTGGACGTGTCTGCGGCCGACCGACGAGGAGCGGCGGGACCCGGCGGCCGTGGCGCCCGTACCGCGCATGGCCCACTGGGACGACGAGGGGTTCCAGCGGATCACCTGCCCCAGCATCGACATCGCCGCGTTCGCGGGCCGCCAGCTCGAAGGGTTCCTCGACGTCGCCCACTTCGGCTTCGTCCATCTCGACTCCTTCGGCGACCCCGACAACACCGCTGTCCCCGACTACTCCCCGGTCCGCCACGACCGCGGCTTCTCCGTCGACTACTGGAGCACGGTCAGCAACTACGCGCGCGGCGGCCCGCAGGCCCCGCCGGACTTCCAGTGGCTGCGCCACTTCGACGTCCATCTGCCTTTCACCGCCACCCTCGTGGTGCACTTCCCCGGCGGCGGACGCCTCAACATCATGAACGCGGCCTCCCCCGTCTCGGCCAGGAAGACCCGGATGTTCGCCCCGATCGCCCGCGACTTCGACACCGACGGGCCGGTCCAGGACGTGTACGACTTCAACCGGAAGGTGTTCGAGGAGGACCGTGCCATCGTCGAGGTGCAGAAACCTGAGAACCTGCCCCTGGACCCCCGGCTCGAAGTGCACATCCCCGCCGACCGCAGCTCCATCGCCTACCGGCGCGGGCTGCGCGACATGGGCCTGAGCCACTTCTTCACCGCGTAGGAGCCATGGCCGTGCAGACCCTCGATGTCATCGTCCACGCCGTCACCCTGGCCTCCGCCACCAGCCGCAGCTACGAACTCCGCCCCGTCACCGGTACGTTGCCGCCCTTCGACGCCGGCGCGCACATCGACGTACACCTCGACCGGGCGGACGGCGGCCCGGCGCTCATCCGCCCGTACTCGCTCTGCAACTCGCCCCGGGAGAAGGACCGTTACCTCATCTGCGTACACCGGGAGGACACGGGACGTGGCGGTTCCCTGGCCCTGCACCGGGAGATCACGGTGGGCCGGCGGCTCCGTGTCTCCGCGCCGCGCAACCTCTTCCCGCTGGTGTCCGCGCGGCGGTACGTGCTCGTCGCGGGAGGCATCGGCATCACACCGCTGCTCTCGATGGCCGAGACCCTGGCCGCGCGCGGCGCGCCGTTCCGCCTGCACCACTACACCTCCAGCGCGGCGCGGGCACCGCTGGCGGAGCGGCTGGCGGAGTCCTCCTTCGCCGGGCGGGTGGTGAGCCACCGCGGTGACCGGGGCGACAGCGTCCGCACCGGCCTCCCCGGTGACCTGCTGGTCCCGGACCCGGAGACGGCCGTATACGTGTGCGGTCCGGCCGGCTTCATGGCGTGTGTACGCGACGGGGCGAGCGCCCTCGGCTGGCGGCCGGAGCAGCTCCACACCGAGCGGTTCACACCGACACCGGGACCGGCACCGACACCGACGGTGGGGGCATCCGTGCCTCACGAGGCGGGCACCGGCTTCACCGTCCGCCTCGCCAGCACCGGCGAGCGCTATCCCGTACCCGCCGACCGCACCATCGCGGACGTGCTCACCGCACACGGCGTCGAGATCGGACTCTCCTGCGAGCAGGGGATGTGCGGTGCGTGTCTGACACCGGTACTCGCGGGCGAGCCCGACCACCGCGACGAGGTGCAGAGCCCGGCGGAACAGGCCGCGAACACCCACATCACCCTCTGCTGCTCCCGCGCGCACAGCGCGGAACTCCTGCTCGACCTCTGACCCGGGCGTCCGCCCCGTCCGATACCGTCCACCACCTCGTCGACATCACTCGGCATCACTCGACATCATCGGAGAAACCGCCATGGACACTTCCGCCCTCGCGACCTCCTTCGGCGCCCGGCTGCCCGACTGGGTCCTGTCCGAACTCGCCGGAGTCCCCGAGGTCCTGCCCACCGACGAGGACCGGATACGGCTGGCCAACCGGCTCGCCGAACGCAACCACCGGGAGGACACCGGCGGCCCCTTCGCGGCCCTCGTCGTGGACTCCGCCACCGGGCGACTCGTCTCCGCCGGCGTCAACCTCGTCCTGTCCTCGGGGCTCTCCTCGACCCACGCCGAGGTGGTGGCCCTCTCCCTCGCCCAGACCCGGCTCTCCACCTGGAACCTGGGCGCGCCCGGCGCCCCCGAGCTGGAGCTCGTCGTCAACTGGCGTCCGTGCGTGATGTGTTACGGCGCGGCCATGTGGTCCGGGGTCCGCCGCCTGCTGATCGCGGGCGACGGACCCGAGGTGGAGGCGCTCACCGGCTTCGACGAGGGCCCCATGCGTGAGGACTGGGCCGAGCAGTTCGGCGAGCGCGGGATCCGGGTGGACCGCGGTGTACTCCGCGACGAGGCCATCGAGGTCTTCCGGGAGTACGGCGCGCGGGAGGACGCCGTCGTCTACAACGCCCGTTGAGACGGCGCCCGTTGGGACAAGCCCCGTTGAGATACAACGGCGACCCCCACGCCGCCTACCGCGCCAGCTCCTTCGTCACCCGGTCCAGCATGAACGCCGACGACTCCCTCGCCCGCTCCTCCCACGCGAAGACACACACCGTCGCCACCCCGTCGAAGTTCATGTCGCGCAGTGTGGAGAAGAAGGTGTTCCAGTCCACCTCGCCCTGGCCGATGTCCAGGTGCTGGTGGATCCTGGCGGCCGTGCCGGGCGGGTTGAGGATGTAGCGCAGCCCGGAGGAGCCCTTGTGGTTGAAGGTGTCCGCGATGTGCAGGTGCTGGAGCTTGTCGCCCGCGTACCGCAGCATCTTCTCGATGTCCGCGCCCGGGTCGGAACCGGAGAGATGGAAGCTGTGCGGCGCGCAGTACAGGTAGTTCACGTACGGCTTGTTGATGGCGCGCACGAGATCGACCGCCGGGTCGTTCTCCTCGCAGAAGTCGTCCGGGTGGGCCTCCAGATTGAGTGCGATGCCCTCCCGCTCGAACTCCGGCAGCAGCTCCTCCAGCGACCGCCAGAACGCGGCCTCGCTCGCCGCCGCTGCCTCGGGACGCCCGTTGAACTCCGAGTTCATCAGCGGACAGCCGAGCCGGGCGGTGATCTCGATCATCCGCTTCCAGTAGCGGACGGCGGCCTGCCGCTCGGTCTCGTCCGGGCTCGACCACTTGTAGAGCGGCAGCACACTCGCCAGCTGTACGCCGGTCTCGTCCAGCGCCGACTTCAGCTCGGCCACCCGCTCGTCGTCCGCGCGCGGATGCAGGAAGAAGGGCATGAAATCGTCGCGCGGGGACAGCTCGATGTACTCGTAGCCGAGGTCGGCGACCGTGCGCACCATCTCCCTGATGGGCAGGGCGCGCAGCATGTACGGGTCGAGGGCGATCTTCATCGGTCGGTTCCTCCGTAGAAGGCGGGGCGGGTGGCCAGCGCGTCGATGGGTACCGTCTCGCCGGAGTGCAGCGAGACGACCAGGGCGTCCGAGATGACGGTCGCGGCGTAACCGTCCCAGGACGAGGGGCCGGTGGGCTCCGTACCGTTCGCCACGGAGGCCGCCCACTCGCGGAACTCGGTGTCGAAGGCGTTCTCGAAGCGGCCCTGCCAGTCCTGGAGGACGGCGGTGGTGTTGCGGCCGGCGCCGCGTACCGAGACCGCCGCCGGGTCGGGCAGCCTGACGAGGCCCTCCTCGCCGACGGTCTCGCACTGGATGTCGTATCCGTAGCGGCAGTTGACGAAGACCTCCAGATCGATCCGGACGCCCTCGGCGGTCTCGAAGAGCATGATCTGCGGATCCTGGAGGTGCTCCTGCCGGTTGCGGGTCCGGCGCGGACGCAGCACCTGTACGGAGCGGATCTCGTCGTCGAGCAGCCAGCGCAGTACGTCGATCTCGTGGACGGCCGTGTCCTGCGCGGCCATCTCGGAGGTGTAGGAGTCGGGGACGCTCGGGTTGCGGTGGGCGCAGTGCACGATCAGCGGCGCACCGATCGCACCGGACTCGATGACCCGCTTCATCTCCCGGTAGCCGGAGTCGTACCGGCGCATGAAGCCGACCTGCACCAGCCGGCGGCCGTGGGCGGTCTCGGCCTCGATGATCCTGAGGCAGTCCTCGGCCGTCGTGGCCAGCGGCTTCTCGCAGAAGACCGGCTTGCCCGCGGCGATGGCGGCGAGGACGTGCTCGGCGTGGGTGGGACCCCACGAGGTGATGACGACGGCGTCGACATCGGGCGCGTCGATGACCGCGCCGCCGCTGGGCAGCGCGCGGGCGCCGACCGAAGCGGCGACCTTCTCGGCGCGGGCGGTGTCGATGTCGAACACCGCGGTGACCCGGGTGCCGGTGATCACATGGGTCAGCCGGGTGATGTGCTCCTGGCCGATCATGCCGGTGCCGATGACGCCGATACGGACAGTCATGAGGGGTTCCCCCTTTCGGAGAGGCTCGGTTGCGGGTTCAGGACGGGCTCAGGACGGGCTCAGGACGGGTTCGGGAAGGCAGGCCTGCGGGTCCCGGTGAGGCCGCTCTCGCCCAGCACCTGGCGCGTCCGTACGGCGATGGGCAGCGGAACCTCGGGCGCGCACGGGTAGAGGTCCTGCTCGACGATCACGAACAGCTCGGCGTCGAGCCCGGCGAGCGCCTCGACCACCCCGGCCGGGTCGGGGACCCCGGCGGGCGGTGCCACGCAGACCCCGCGCTTGACGGCCTCGCCGAAGGAGAGCTTCTCCTCGGTCACCTGCGCCAGCACGGCCGGGTCCATCTGCTTGATGTGGACATAGCCGACGCGCTCGCCGAAGCGCCGGATCAGATCCAGGTTGTCGCCGCCGCCGTACGCCACATGACCGGTGTCCAGGCAGAGGTTCGCGTAACGCGGGTCCGACTCGTTGAGGAAGCGCTCGATCTCGGGCTGCGTCTGGATGTGGCTGTCCGCGTGCGGGTGCAGCACGAGACGTACGTCGTACTCCTCCAGCAGGATCTTGCCGAGCCGGTCGGCGGCCCGGCCGAAGCCGGCCCACTGCGGGGCCGTCAGCTCCGGGCTCTCGGTGAACGCGCCGGTCTTCTCGTCCCGGTACATCGGCGGGATGAAGACGAGATGGTGGGCCCCGGCCGCGGCGGTGAGCCGCGCGACCGGCAGCACCTCGGCGAGCATCGCGTCCCACGCCTCGGGCCGGTGCAGCGCGCCGAAGACGGTGCCGCCTGAGACCTTGAGGCCCCGGGCGGACAGCTCCTCGGCGAGGCGCTCGGGCTCGGTGGGCAGATATCCGTACGGGCCCAGCTCCAGCCACTCGTAACCGGCCTGGACCAGTTCGTCGAGGAAGCGGGTGTACGGGACCTGGTGCTCGTCCTCGACGAACCAGACGCCCCACGAGTCGGGCGCGGAACCGAGGCAGAGATTGCCCACGGTGGTCCGGGGAGAAGATGACGTCATTGTCATGGCTGCGGCTCTCTGGACAGAGGAAGGTGGAGCGGGGAGCTGGGAGGGAGCGTCAGTTGTTGGTGGGGAAGCTGAAGCCGGCGCCGGCGTCCTGCGCGCGCCGCGGCCAGCGGGTCGTGACCACCTTGACGCGGGTGTAGAAGCGCACGCCCTCGGGGCCGTGGATGGGGCTGTCGCCGATGAGGGAGTCCTTCCAGCCGCCGAAGGAGTAGTACGACATCGGGACCGGGACCGGCACATTGACGCCGATCATGCCGACCTTGACCTTGCGCTGGAAGTGGCGCGCGGTGCCGCCGTCGGAGGTGAAGACGGCGGTGCCGTTCCCGTACGGGTTGGCGTTGATCAGCGCGATCGCCTCGTCGACGGTGTCGACGCGGACCACGGCGAGCACCGGGCCGAAGATCTCCTCGCGGTACGCGTCCATCTCGGCGGTGACCCGGTCGAGGAGCGACGGGCCGACGAAGAAGCCGTTCTCGTGGCCCTCCACCTTGAGCCCGCGCCCGTCCACCACCACGGTGGCGCCCTGCGCGGCGCCGGCGGCGACGGCGCCGGTGACGCGGTCGCGGGCGGCGGCGGTGACCAGCGGGCCCATGTCGGTGGCCGGGTCGGAGCCGGGGCCCACGGTGATCTCGCGGGCCTTGCGCTCCAGGATCTCCACCAGCGGATCGGCCGCGGAGCCCACCGCGACGGCGACGGAGATCGCCATGCAGCGCTCACCGGCCGAGCCGTAGGCGGCGGCGATCAGGTGCTTGGCCGCGAAGTCGAGGTCGGCGTCCGGCATGACGACACCGTGGTTCTTGGCGCCGCCGAGCGCCTGGACGCGCTTGCCGGTCGCCGTACCGCGCTCGTGCACGTACCGGGCGATGGGGGTGGAGCCGACGAAGGAGACGGCGGAGATCCCCGGGTGGTCGAGGATCGCGTCGACGGCGACCTTGTCGCCGTGCACGACGTTGAACACCCCGGCGGGCAGCCCGGCCTCGGCGTACAGCCCCGCGACGTGGTTCGCGGCCGACGGGTCGCGCTCACTGGGCTTGAGGACGAAGGTGTTGCCGGTGGCGATGGCGATGGGGTGCATCCACAGCGGCACCATCGCGGGGAAGTTGAACGGGGTGATGCCCGCGACCACGCCCAGCGGCTGGCGGAAGTTGTGCACATCCACATCGGTGGACACCTGGTCGGAGAACGACCCCTTCAGGATGTCGCCCAGACCGCAGGCGTACTCCACGACCTCCCGGCCGCGCGCGATCTCGCCGCGCGCGTCGTCCACCGTCTTGCCGTGCTCGGCGGAGATGATCCGGGCCAGCTTCTCCTCGTCGCGCACCAGCAGCTCACGGAAGGCGAACAGCACCCGGGTCCGCTGCGCGAGCGAGGTCTCGCCCCAGGTCTCGAAGGCGGCCGAGGCGGCGGCGACCGCCGCGTCCACGTCGGAGGTCTCGGCCAGCCGGACCCGCGTGCCGGACACTCCGGTGGCCGGGTCGAAGACGGGGGCCGTACGGGTCGAGTCGCCGGCCGTGGCCGCGCCGTTGATCCAGTGGTCTATGACAGTCATGTCGGAATTCCTCAGGGGCTCGGATGGCTCGGGGCTCAGAGATAGTGGCGCTGGGAGCGCTTGGCGGCGCGGTACGTCTCGTACGCCTCGCGCGTCGAGTCCAGCGCGGAGACCTCGCTGACCGGGACGTCCCACCAGGCGCTGCCCGGCGGGTTCGGCCCGTACAGATCCGTCTCGACGTGCACGACGGTCGTACGGTCGGACGCCCGCGCCTTGGCCAGCGCGTCGCCGAACTCCTCGACGGTGGACGCCCGCAGGACGTCCGCGCCGAGCGAGGCGGCGTTGGCGGCCAGGTCGACCGGCAGGACCTCGCCGTCGAGCTGGCCGGACTCGTGGTCGCGGTAGCGGTAGCGGGTGCCGAACCGCTGCGAGCCGAGCGACTCCGACAGCGCGCCGATCGACGCGAAGCCGTGGTTCTGGACGAGGACGATGATGACCTTGATCCCCTCGGAGACCATGGTCACGATCTCCTGGGACATCATCAGATACGAGCCGTCGCCCACCAGCACGACGACCTCGCGGCTCGGATCGGCCATCTTGACGCCGAGGCCCGCGGCCACCTCGTACCCCATGCAGGAGTACGCGTACTCCACGTGGTACGCCTTCGGATCGCGCGAGCGCCACAGCATCTGGAGGTCGCCGGGCAGCGAGCCCGCCGCGTTGATGACCACGTCGCGGTCGTCGAGCCCCGCGCGCAGCGCGCCGAGGATCTCGGTCTGGGCGGGCAGCGGACCGTGGCCGGCGGCGAAGCAGTCGTCGGTGGTGCGCCGCCACTCGGCCGCCAGCTCCAGCACCCGCTGCCGGTAGGCGTCGTCCGTCTTCCAGCCGTCCAGCTCCCGCTCCAGACCGGCGAGGCCCAGCCGGGCGTCCGCGACCAGCGGTTCCGCGGAGTGCTTCACCGCGTCCAGCCGGGCGACGTTCAGATTGACGAACCGGACGTCCGGGTTGGCGAAGACGGTGTGGCTGGCGGTGGTGAAGTCGCTGTAGCGCGTGCCGATCCCGATCACCACATCGGCCTCGGCGGCGAGCGCGTTGGCCGCCGCCGTACCGGTGGAGCCGACCCCGCCGACCGCCGACGGGTGGTCCCAGGGCAGCGCGCCCTTGCCCGCGTGGGTGTCGGCGACCGGGATGCCCGTCGCCTCGGCGAACGACCGCAGCTGGTTCTCGGCGCCGGAGTACACCACACCGCCGCCCGCCACGATCAGCGGCTTACGGGCGGTGCGCAGCAGCTCGGCGGCGCGCTCCAGCGCGGCCGGCTCCGGCACCGGGCGGCCGATGTGCCACACCCGGCGGCGGAAGAACGCCACCGGCCAGTCGTACGCCTCCGCCTGTACGTCCTGCGGCAGACAGAGCGTCACCGCGCCGGTCTCCACCGGGTCGGTCAGCACCCGCAGCGCGGCGAGCGCCGCCGGGATCAGCTGCTCGGGCCGGGTGATCCGGTCGAAGTACTTCGACACCGGGCGGAACGCGTCGTTGACGGAGACGTCCCCGCCGCGCGTGTCCTCCAGCTGCTGGAGCACGGGATCGGCGGCGCGCGTCGCGAACATGTCGCTCGGCAGCAGCAGCACCGGCAGCCGGTTGGTGGTCGCCAGCGCCGCGCCCGTGATCATGTTGGTGGAGCCCGGCCCGGTGGACGCCGTACACGCGTGCGCGGCCAGCCGGTCCCGCGTCTTGGCGAAGGCCACGGCCGCGTGCACCATGCCCTGCTCGTTGCGGCCCAGGTAGTACGGCAGGTCGGCCTCGCCGGTCCTGGCCGCCTGGAGCAGCGCCTGACCGACCCCGGCCACATTGCCGTGCCCGAAGATGCCCCAGACCCCGGGGATGAACCGCTGCTCCTGGCCGTCGCGCTCGCTGTACTGGTTCGCGAGGAACCGGACGAGCGCCTGCGCGGTGGTGAGCCGTACCGTCTCCATCACACGTCCTTCGCGTTCTTCTGGGGGGCCTTCGGGGTGGCTCCGGTGCCGAACGGCAGCCTGGGATCCGTCTCCTGGTCCTCCCAGGTGGCGCGGACCCAGCCGTGCGCCGGGTCGTCGCAGATCAGCCAGGCGCGGTCCTGACCGGGCCCTGCCATCACATTGAGGTAGTAGAGGTCGTAGCCGGGGGCCGCGACGGACGGGCCGTGCCAGCCGTGCGGGATGAGCACGGCGTCGCCGGTGCGCACCTCGGCCAGGACATCGAGGGGGCGCTCCGCGGTCCCGTACACCCGCTGGTAGCCGAAGCCGGGCCCCGCGGGGCCGTCGGCGACCTCGAAGTAGTAGATCTCCTCCAGCTCGCTCTCGCCCTCGCGCGCCTCGTCGTGCTTGTGGGGCGGGTACGAGGACCAGTTGCCGCCGGGGGTGAGCACCTCGCAGACCAGCAGCTGGTCGGCGTCGAAGGTGTGCGGGAGGCAGTAGTTGTTGACCTGGCGCGAGCAGTTCCCGGCGCCGCGCAGCTCGGCCGGGACGCCCTCGGCGGGACCGTACCGGGGGGACAGCCGCCGCTCGCAGCGGGCCGAGGGGAGGGCGAAGCGTCCGCCGCGCTCGCTGCGGATCACGGCCTCGGCGTCCCGGGGGACGTACGCGAAGTCGGTGACCGCGTCGAAGACGCCGTCGCGGCCGGCCAGCAGGAACGTCGTACCGTCGACCGTGACCGTGCAGGAGCCGCTGAGCGGCAGCACCAGATACTCGCTGTCGCCGGTGGTCAGGGTGAGCGGCTCGCCCGGCGCCAGTTCGGCGACGCGCAGCCCGGAGAAGCCCCAGCGCGCGGAGTCGGGGGTGATGACGGTGGTGTACGGGCCGTCGGCGGTGGAGCCGGCCGGCAGATGCAGGCCGTCGTTGTCCTTGGTCACAGCGGAATCCTTAGTCGCAGCAGGCTCACTGGTCACAGCAGGCTCACCGCCCGGTCCACGGCGCCGGCGACATCGCCGTCCGCGGGGTAGAGAAGGGAACGGCCGACGATCAGGCCCTGGACGGTGGGCAGCGCGAGGGCCTTGTGCCAGGCGTTGAACGCGGCCTCGGCGTCCTTGACCTCGCCGCCGAGGAGCAGCGCGGGCAGGGTGGACGAGGCCATGACGCGCTCCATCTCCTCGACGACGGGCAGCTTGAGCCAGGTGTAGGCGCTGCGCCGGCCGAGGCCCGAGGCGATGGTGATCGACTTGATCACGGCGTCGGGGGAGAGGTCGTTGCGGATCCGGCCGTTCTCCCAGTACGAGAGGAACGGCTCGACCATGGCGATCAGCTCGCGGTCGTTCAGCTCGTCCACGGCCCGGGCGGTCTGCTCCAGTACGGAGGGGGTGGCCGGGTCGTCGAGGCAGATCCGGGTGAGGGTCTTGCCGCCGTCGAAGCCCATGGCGGCGATCGCCTCGGCGTCGTAACCGGTGAAGCGGTCGTCGATCTCGAAGGAGGATCCGGCGAGCCCGCCGCGGTTCATCGAGCCGAAGACGCTCTTGCCGTCGAGGACGCCGAGCAGCAGCAGATCCTCCAGGATGTCGGCGGTGGCGAGGACCCCGGTCACCCCCGGGCGCTCCAGCGCGACACACATCCGGTCGAGGAGCGCGTGGCGGTCGGCCATGGCGGAGGGGTCGCCGCCGACGGCGTTCGCGCCGCGGGCGGGGTGGTCGGCGGCGATGATCATGGCGCGGCCGTGCGCGCCGAGCGGCGACGCGGCTCTGATCCGCCGTGCGGCGGCCTGTGCGATGGCGCCGGGGTTGTGGACCCGGGCCTCCACGATCCGCTGGACCTTGTCAGACACCCGTCGACTCCTTGATCTTCGCTTCGACCTGTGCCGCGTCGGGCATGGCGTCCGAACAGGCCAGCTCCCCCGCGACGAGGGCGCCGGCGGCGTTGGCGAAGCGCATCATCCGCTCCAGGTCCCAGTCGGCGAGCAGCCCGTGGCACAGGGCGCCGCCGAAGGCGTCCCCGGCACCGAGCCCGTTGACGACCTCCACGGGCACCGGCGGCACCTCGACCGCGTTGCCGGCCCTGTCCATGGCGAGTACGCCCTTCGGACCCTGTTTGACCACGGCGATCTCGACGCCGAGGCCGATCAGGGCGCGGGCGGCGGCGTACGGCTCGGTCTCGCCGGTCGCCACCTCGCACTCCTCCCGGTTGCCGACCGCGACCGTGGCGTGCGCGAGGGCCTGCCGGTAGAGGGCGCGCGCCTCCGTGCTCCCGGCGTCCTCGCCCTCCCAGAACATCGGGCGCCAGTCCAGGTCGAAGACCGTGATGCCGGCCTTCGCCCGGTGCTCCAGCGCGGCGAGGGTCGCCGCCCGGCTCGGCTCCACGCACAGCCCCGTACCCGACATCCAGAAGATCCGGGCCGACGCGATGGCGTCCAGGTCCAGCTCCTCCGGGCGGATGTCGAGGTCGGGGGCCTTGGGCAGCCGGTAGAAGTAGAGCGGGAAGTCGTCCGGCGGGAAGATCTCGCAGAACGTCACCGGGGTCGGCGCGATGCCCGACGTACCGACGTGCGCGTTGTCGACCCGGTACCCCGCGAGGGCCTGGCGGACGAACTGCCCGAAGGGATCGTCACCGGTTTTCGTGATCACCGCGGCGCTTCTGCCGTACCGCGCGGCGGCGACCGCGACATTGGTAGGGCTGCCGCCCAGATACTTGCCGAACGTGGTGACATCGGCCAGGCCGACCCCCGACTGCAACGGGTAGATGTCGACGCCGCTCCGTCCCATGGTCAGGACGTCCAGGACTGCCATGCGTGGAGACCTCCAACAACTGACACGCTCTACACGCTCTACTAGCGCGCTCTAGTTGCGAGTACGATCGTCCACGTCCATATGTCCTGTCAATGCTTGGCGAGGGGGAGTCTTCCGCTAGGTTCGGGGGCCGGGGAGCGGCTGGAAGCGGGGGAGCGCGCGATGGAAGAGCGGTCGCCGGGCGGGCGACGCCCCACGATGCAGGATGTCGCCGAGCGGGTCGGGGTGTCCCGTGCGCTGGTGTCCCTGGTGTTCCGGAACCAGCCCGGCGCCGGTGAGGCGACCCGGCTGCGGGTGCTGCGCGCGGCCGACGAGCTGGGGTACCGCCCCGACAGCGCGGCGCGGCTGCTCGCCCGGGGCCGGAGCCGCACCATCGGTGTGATGCTGACGCTCCATCAGCCCTTCGAGGCCGACATCGTCGAGGGCGTCTACCCGGAGGCCGAACGCCTGGGCTACGACGTGCTGTTGTCGGCCAGCGCCCCTGGCCGGGACGAACGCAAGGCCGTCGAGGCGCTGTTGAGCCACCGCTGCGAGGCGCTGATCCTGCTGGGGTCGCGGGCGAGCATCGGCCGCCTCGACGAACTGGGCCGCCGCGGCGCGGTCGTGGTGGTCGGCCGGACCGCGCGCGGCGCCCACGTGGACAGTGTGCACACCGCCGAGAGCAAGGGCGTGGGCCAGGTCGTCAGCCATCTGGTGGCGCTGGGGCACCGCGACATCGCGCATGTCGACGGCGGCCGGGAGACGGGCGCGGCGGAGCGCCGGCGCGCCTACCGCGCGGCCATGCGCCGGCACCGGCTCACCGAGTGGATACGGGTGCTGCCGGGCGCGTACGACGAGGAGTCGGGCAGCGCGGCCGGCCGGCTCCTCCTCGCCGGCGAGCGGCTGCCCACGGCGGTGTTCGCGGGCAACGACCGCTCCGCGATGGGTCTGATGCACACGCTCGCCCGCGCCGGTGTCGAGGTGCCCGGCGAGGTGTCGGTGGTGGGGTACGACGACAACCACCTCTCCCACCTCTCCCACATCGACCTCTCCACGGTCCGCCAGGACGCCGTACGCCTCGCGGAGCACGCGGTGCGGTTCGTGGTCGAGCGCCTCGCGGACACCGCGCTGGCCCCCCGCGAGGCGGTCCTCGACCCCCGGCTCGTGGTGCGGGGGACGAGCTCGCCCCCCGCACCGGACCGGCCGGAGCGCTAACCCCACACAGGCCCTAAACGCCGGCCGGTACGCCCGCCCGCCGGTCGTCCCCGTGGTGTGCGAGATAGGTGTGGACCCGGGCGAGCAGGGCCTCCGGCTCCGGATCCGGCTGGAGCGCGCTGAGATGGAGCAGCCAGAGGTCGTGGAGCCCCTCCTCGATATGGCTGCGGCCCTCCAGCGCGTCGGAGACGGTGTGCAGACCGAAGAACGCGCACACCAGTCCGTACGCCGCCACCTCCGGGGTGACGGTCCTGGCGAGCCGGCCCTCGCGGCGGGCCTCCCTGAGCAGTTCGGTGACGGTCTCCAGCCAGCCCACGAAGGGGCGCGGCAGGCTGACGTCGATGGCGGCGCGTTCCGCCCAGAGCCGGGCCCCGGCGCGGATGACGACATCGTCGCGGAAAGCCCTGGCGACATCGAAACTCAGTGCGACCGTTTTCTCCAGCGCCGGAAGGTCGGCCGTTCCGTACCGGCCGATCAGCGCCGGCCAGGTCGCGAAATGCTCCTGGACAATGGCGAGTGCGAGTTTCTCCTTGCTGGCGAAGTGGAAGTAGATGGCGCCGCTGGTGCGTCCCGAACGCGCGCTGATATCGCTGATGCTGGTGCCCGCATAGCCTCGTTCGTCGAACAGGCGTGCCGCCGACTCCAGGAGAAACCTCCGTGTCGTTTTCGCCCGCGCTTGCGCCGCTCGAACCTGCACGTGTACCCCGGATTGCCGTTCCGTTAAATGACAGCACGCAATGTAGCGCCTTTGGCGGAACGGGCTGGGGTGCGGGGTCGGTCGAATTACGATGTTCTTGTCGCATGAATGCATCAGTGGAGGGCGCGCCGATCGTGGAGGGCGCACCGGTCGCGCGGGCCCGTCCGACGGCCCGCCCGCTGTCCTGGTCGCGCACCGTCGCCCGCGAGATGGTCCACCGGGACTCGGTGGCTGAGGTGCTCCTCACCGATGTGCGCCGGGCCGCCGGCGGCGGGTTCGAGGCGGCGGCGAGCTGGCCCCGGTCCCATCCGACCTTCCCGCGCGGCGGTACCGGGCTGCACAGCCCGCTGATGATTGTCGAGACGCTGCGCCAGCTCGGCATCTACGTACCCCTGCGGTACTTCGGCGTCGCGCCGTCGGCACGGCTGATCATCACCGACCTCCACTTCGAGACCGACCCGGCGGCCGAACCGCGGGCGCGCTCCGGGGCCAGCCGGGTCAGCTGCCGGGTGCGGGTCGGCGGGCTGCGGCACGGTCCTGACGGCGAGGTCACCGGCCTGCGGCTCGATGTCTCCTACCGCGCGGACGGGGTGCTCTTCGCGCGCTCCGGCGGCGGCGCGCGCTTTCTGACCCCGCAGCAGTACGACGCGGTACGGGCCGACGCGCTACGGGCCGAGCCCCCGGCGCCCGTCACGGCTTCGGCGGCGGCGCTCCGTACCGTACGGCCCGACGCGACCGTGCGGCCCGACGTGACCGTACGGCCCGACGCGCGGCTGCTCGGGGTGGCCGGCCCGCACGACACCATGGTCGCGGCCGTCGGCGCCACCCTCCTGGTGGAACCCGCCGACATGAGCCACCCCTACTTCTTCGACCACCCCACCGATCACCTCCCGGGCATGATCGTTCTGGAGGCGGCCCGGCAGGCGGCGGCCGTGGAAAGCGGCGGAAGGCTGCTGCGGCCTACCGCCGGTCGGCTGAAGACCGCGCGTTTCATCGAATACGCGCCCCCCGCGCGCGTTCTGTGCGTGCCGCACCACTCGACCTGCGTCTTCCGCTTTCTCCAGGGCGGTGAACAGAAGGCATTCGGCGTCCTGCGCTACCAATAAACACATAGGGACACTAATTGCGGTCGCTTGACTGCTCCGAGTGACGCTCCCTAGCGTAGCGATCGTTATGTTCTGTGGCGGCGGCCCGAAACGGCATTCCGTGAAGGCATGTGACCGCCCGGAACCAGCGCTGCCGCGAACAGGGCATTCCCGAACGGAAAAAAATCGGATGACAGCTCAACGCATCCTTTCCTGGACCCCCGCCGCCATCGTCTTCGACTGTGACGGCACTCTGATGGACACCGAATGCCACTGGCAGGACGCGCGCATTCTCGCGTTGCGGGAGTACGGATTCACTCCGCTGCCCGGCTTCGCCGAACGCGCCAAGGGACTGCACTACACGGAATGCGGTCTCCTCATGGCCGAGGAGGCCGGCCGGCCCGCACTCGGGGAGGAGATGACCGGCCGGCTGCTCGCGCATTTCCGCGCACTCGTCGACGACAACCCCCTGACCATGCCCGGCGCCCCCGAACTCGTCGCGGACGCGGCCAAGTTCGCGCCGCTCGCGGTCGCCAGCAACTGCCCGAGAGAGGTCGTGGAATCCTGCCTGGACACCGCCGGTCTGCTCGGCTACTTCGGCCATATCGTGGTGCCGGACCACGAGATCAGACCCAAGCCCCACCCCGACGTCTATCTCGCCGCCGCCCGGCTCTGCGGCGCGGCCCCCGCCGACACCCTCGCGGTGGAGGACTCCCACGTCGGCATCCAGGCCGCGGAACGGGCCGGGATGCGCATCCTGGGCGTCGGCCCCTGGCCCGGTGACCGCACGGTGGAGCTGGTCGACCTGTGGGTCCGCTCGCTGGACGAGCCCGAGGTGCGCGGCTGGGCCGGCGGTCACGTACCGACCCAGTTCTCTCCCGCGCACGCGCCCTCGCGGGAAATCGGCCTACCATGAACGACGAGGACATATCCGCCGCCGGTGCTGTGGCCGGAAAGGTTTGCCGTGGGCTCGCGGCGTCCGGTGCGGTGCATCGCAAGGCGGAGGATCGGCCTCGTACGGACGTACTCGGCCGACTCCGACTCCGACAACGCGGCGAGGTGCCGTGCCGGGCGTCGCGAGCCGGTGAACCTTTCCGGTCACAGCGCCGGCCGCCGCGCAGGGAGATGGCCACGGATGGACGAGGACCGCGCCGGCCGTCTTGTCGCCTCGCTGCGCGCCCGGGGGGTGCCGGCCCACCTGGCCCACCTCGGCGTCTACCGGTGCGGGGTGCAGATCGTGCTCCCCAGTGGCGGTGAGGCCGTCTGGGACTTCGACCCCGGGATGGGGCTGCGCGCCGAGGTGGTGGAGGACGGTGTGCTCGTCGGATTCGTCCCGCAGGTGCACGGCTCCGCCGACTTCGCCGAGGAGCGGCTGGTGGAGGTCATCGCCGCCACCCGCTACGACCGCGAGGCGCTGAGCACCCTGGACGGCGGTACGGCGCCGGACGGCACGGGCGGTGGCGACACGGGCCTGCCGTACCGGGACACCGGCCCTGCTTTCCTGTCCCGGGCGCGCCGCCGCCGGCTCCGGCTCCCGCGCTGGCGGGGGCGGCCGTGGTGACACGGCCAGGACCTCCCATGGTTCCGTACATATGTGCGGGTACGGCCGTCCGTCACGCGGTCGGCTGCTGTTTCCGCCGATTCGCCCCGGGCGCCCCGTCCGAGTGGGCATGCTGAGGTACATGGCTGAGCATGGTGAGAACGTGCCCGCGTACCGCACGATCCGGGTGGCGGGCCCGGAGGGACCGGTCGAGGCGGTGGCGGACGCGGCGGCGTGGCAGGCACGCGCGGCGTATCCGGACATCCTCTCGGCCGGCGGCCCGCTCTTCGGTGTGGTGCGCGAGCGCGAGGCCGGCGGCTGGGAGCTGATCGTCCCGTTCTCCGGGTCGGCCCCGCAGGACGCCCGCGACAGCATGGGCGCGCAGTTCCGGATGCTGGCGCAGCGGTGCGAGCGGGACGGTGACACCGACGCGCGCCAGGAGTGCCTGCGCGCGGCGGAGCGGACGGAGTGGGAGACCGACGACGAGATGACCGTCCTCGGCACGCGCTACCGGGTCGCCCGCGCGGAGTGTTTCCTGCGCTCGGGACCGGAAGGTCCCGAGCCACCGCGCCCCACCGACCCGGATCCCATGGAGCCCGGCGAGGCGTACCGGGCCCCGGATCCGTCGGCCGGTTTCGTCTTCGACCCGGTCATCGCCACCGGCATGTCCGCGGGCATCCTCAAGGTCGAACTCCTCTCCCTCGTACCGAAGTCGGGCACCGTGCCCGGCGCCATGCGCGACGACGCGCTGGCCGCCGCGCTGACCCACCCCGGCGGTGTGCTGCTGCCGGCCGCCTTCATGACCGCCGAGAAGATCCATGGGCACTGGCGGCCCAACTCCGTCGCCAACCACACCACACCGCAGAGCGCGCGGGACTCCCTCGCCATGGCGCTGCGCGTGAAGATCCCCTGGAAGCGCGGGCTCGGTCCGCGCGAGCGCGCCCCGTACTCCGCCGCCGCGGACCGTTTCGACGCCGAGCGCGGCGACGAACTGACCGTCGCGGGAGGTCACTTCAGGGTGGTACGGGTCGAACGCCTGGTCCGTATCGGCCCCGAGGGACCCGAAGGGCCCCGGCCCTCCGACCTCGACCCGCAGCCGCCGGTGATGGTCCAGCACCAGCAGGACGTCGAACGCGGCCTGATCCCGGCGGACGGCGGGCCGGACGGCGAGGACGACCCCGTCGAACTCGACCCGAGCACCCGCCGGCTGGCCGCGCTGGTCGGCGAGGAGGAGGCCCGCCGCGAGCGGCTGCGGGCGGGGCGGCGGTCACCGGAACCCGACGGCGATGCCACCTGACTGTGCGTCAAGTCGGCAGTCAGCAGCGCTTGTTGACGTGCCCCGGCTCGCCCGCCGGTACGAGGTCACGGTCGCGCAGGACGATCATCAGCCGCTCGTCCCACTCCCGGCACGCCGCGGTGAGATCCTTCGCGCGGTACTCGATCACCAGCACCTTGTCGTCGTACGCGTCCGCGTAGGCCGCGCACTCCTTGTAACGGGCACACTCCTCGGCGATGGCGAAGTCGAACCCCAGCTTCCGCAGCGGCTTCGCCATCTCCGCCGCGTTCTTCTGCCCGATGGCCAGTCCCGCCCGGTGCGCGCGCGCCGTCAGCAGCTCGGCGAAGGCGGCGGCCTGCGTACGGTCCAGCAGCCCGTCCGAGCGCAGATACGAGTCCAGGTTGTCGGCGTCGATGCCGTCGAACCCGTCCTTCGCACAGCCGTCGAACCAGCCGCCGACGATCTCCGCCAGCCGGTCGCGCCGGTCGGCGGTGGAGATGTCCAGCAGCGGTTCCTGCCAGTCCTCGTCGACGACGACGTCACCGTCCGCGTCGCGCAGCAGCAGATCCGGATGCTTCTTCTCCCACCAGTCGATGGCGTCGGGCTGGGCCTGGTAGGCGTTGACGTAACAGATGTTGTACGCGCCGGACGCCGGATCGGGGTCGGCCGTACGGTCCCGGACCACCGTACGTACGCCCTCGGGCGGGTCGTACGGGCCGCCCAACTGGTAGTCGAACGGCTGATCGGGCAGCTGCCGCACGGAGCCGGCCGTGCTCTTCCCGGGTGTGGGCTTCGAGGCTGCGGGCTCGTCCGCGGAGGTACAGCCGGACAGCGCGAGCGCGAGGGCGAGCAGCAGAGGTGCCACCGCGGTGCGGGTGGCGGGGAGGAACGGCACAGGGGCGCCTTGACGTCGGAGGGGCGGCGGACGCGTCAAGTTTCCCATCGCGCCCACCGCCCCACCGACCCGGTCACTCCACCGACCCGGTCACTCCACCGACCCGGTCACTCCTTCGATCCGGTCACTCCTTGACGGCCCCCGAGTTGGCGCCGTTCACGAAGTAGCGCTGGAAGCAGAAGAACAGCGCCGCGACCGGCAGCGTCGACAGCAGCGCCGCGGCCAGCTTCAGCGGATACTGCGTCCCGCCGCCCAGACCACCTGAGACGAACCGGGCCAGACCCGTGGTCAGCGTCTCGTACTGGCCGGACTGGGTGGCCACCAGGAAGTGCGTGAACTCGTTCCACGAGCCCTGGAACGACAGGATCGTCAGGGTGATCAGCGCGGGCCGCGCCATCGGCAGCACCACCGACCAGAAGACCCGGAACACCCCAGCCCCGTCGACCCGCGCCGCCTCCTCCACCTCGCGCGGCACCGACTCGAAGAACTGTTTCATGATGAAGATGCCCGCCGCGTCCACCAGCAGCGGCACGATCATCGCGGTGTACGTGTCGAAGATCCCGAACGAGTTCAGCACCAGGAACTTCGGGATCAGCAGCGCCACCCCCGGCACCGCCATCACCGCGACGACGAAGCCGAACAGCACCGAACGGCCCCGGAAGCGCAGCCGCGCCAGCGCGTACCCCGCCATCGAGTCGAACAGCACCCGCCCGGCCGTCACCAGCACCGCCACCAGCGCCGAGTTGGAGAGCCAGCGCAGGAACGGCACGCCTTGCGCCGACTCGCTCAGCCCGAACAGCCGCTGGTAGGCGGCCGTCGTCGGGGTGGTGGGCAGCAGCGCCAGCGGATGCGCCGCCGCGTCCGGGTCCGTCTTGAAACCCGTCACCAGCTGGAGCACGAACGGCAGCAGATAGAGCAGCCCGGCCCCCACCACCAGGCCGTACCCCAGCACCCGCGCCGGAACAGGGAAGCGCGTCAGAACGGGCCGTGACCCGGCGCGCGCCGCGCCACGCCGGCGGGCCCGCGCGGCCCGCCGGTCCGCTGCCGTATCCCTCGCCCCGTCCGTATCCGTACCGGTGGCGGTCATCGCTTCCTCCCGGAGCGCTCGCCGCGTTCCCGCAGCGCCCAGCGCTGGAACACGGTCAGACAGAGGATCAGGGCGAGCAGGATGAACGCGATCGCCGCGCCCTGGCCGAAGTCCGCGTTGTCGAAGCCCGAGGAGTACGACAGGAACGCGGGCGTCAGCGTCGTGTTGCCCGGGGCGCCCTGGCCCATCACGTACACCTGGTCGAAGACCTGCCAGGTGGAGATCAGCCCCAGGGTGAGCACCAGGAACAGCACGGGACGCAGCGCGGGCAGCGTCACGTACCGCAGCAGCTGACGGCGGTTGACGCCCTCCAGGGCCGCCGCCTCCTCCAGCTCCCGGGGGATGTCCTGGAGCGCCGCGAGGAAGATCAGCATGAAGGTGCCCGACGTGGTCCAGACCGCCAGCAGGATGATCGTGCACATCGCGACCGAGGGGCCCGACAGCCACTCGAACCACGACAGCCCCATGAACGAGTGGTTCGCCAGCACCCCCGTCGGCTTCTCGGGGTCGACGACACCGAGATCGCCCAGGACCATCGAGAGCACACCGCGCGGGTCGGCGAACCAGTTCGGACCCTTGACCCCGATCCAGGACAGCAGGGAGTTGACCGCCCCGCTGCCCTGGAAGAGGAAGAGGAACACCGTCGAGACGGCGATGGAGCTGGTGACCGAGGGGAAGAAGAACGTCGTCCTGAGGGCTCCCCGGGCGCGCAGGATCTTCTGGTTGACGATCAGGGCGAGACCGAGCGCCACGATCGTCTGGAGCGGCACGGTCAGCAGCACGTAGTACGCGTTGTTCCGCAGCGACGTCGCGAAGAGCGTGCGGTCGAGCCCGTCCTCGGTGAGCAGCGCCCGGTAGTTGTCCAGACCCACGAAGTCGGCCCGGCCGCTGAACGGGTTGGACTGCCCGTCCCAGTGCAGCAGGCTGACCCAGAGCGCCATCAGGATGGGCAGCACCAGGAACAGACCGAGGACGATCACCATGGGGCTGACGAAGAGCCAGCCCCAGAAGCCTTCCCCGCGACGGCCCGCGCGCGGGGCACGGTTGCGGGCCGTCGGGGGCGTACCGGTCGCGCCGGGCGTGTCAGGTTCGCCCGGTGCGCCGGTCGTGCGGGGCGCGCTGCGAGCGCGCGTGGTGCGGAGCGGCATCGGGCTCAGTTGCCCTTCGCGATCGCCTGTTCGCCGTTGCGCTGGAGGTCGGCGAGGATCTTCTTCGGGTCGGCGGTGCGCAGCGACTGGAGGTCGGTGTTGAACTGGCTGAGCACCTTGTCGAAGCCGGCGATGGTCACCGGGCCCTGCGCGTAGGCGCTGCCGTCGACCCAGGCCTTGGCGGCCGGGTGCTTCTCCGCGTACGTCTTCAGCGCGTCGGCGCGCGACGGCATGACACCGAACGCGTCGGCGAAGGCGTTCTGCTGCTCGGCGGAGGTGAGGTACTTCACCAGGTCGACACCGGCCGCCCGGTGCTTGCTCTCCTTGGCGACGCCCCAGCAGGTGCTGAAGGCGAGCGTGCCCTGGCCTGCCGGGCCCGCGGGCAGCGGCGCGATGGCGTACTCGACGTCCGGGTAGTCGAGCTTCATGCCGCCGTCGAGCCAGTTGCCCTCGATGGTCATCGCGGCCTTGCCCTTGCCGAGCGCCTCGCCGCCCCAGCTGGTGTCGACCTGCTTGGCGAACTTCATCGAGCCGGACTTCAGCAGCGACTGGACGTAGGCGAGACCCTCGGCGTTGGCCGCGCTGTCGGCGGTCATCTTCCGCTGGTCCTTGTCCGTGAGCCAGCCGCCGGCCTCCTTCATGAAGACCCCGAGCCGCTGGTACTCGTCGCTGGTGACCAGACCGGTGACACCGCCGCCGGTGAGCTTCGTGGCGACGGACTTCAGCTGCGCCCAGGTCTTCGGGTAGTCCTTCTCCGTCAGCCCGGCCTTCTTCCACAGACCGGTGTTGATGGCGAGGCCGAGGGTGGAGGTGTCCTTGGGCAGACACACCTGCTTGCCGTCGTACGAGAACGAGGCGCGCAGCTGCTCGGAGAAGACGTCCTTGTCGGCTATCTCGTCGCCGTACGGGTACAGCGAGCCGCCCTTGGCGTAGTTCGCGAACTGGTCGGAGTTGACGTAGAAGACGTCCGGCGGCTTGTGGCCCGCGAAGGACTGGGCGAGCTGCTGGTTCATGTCCTTGGCGACCTCGACGGTCACCGAGTTGCCGGACTCCTTGGCGTACGCGGCTGCCGCGGCCTTGACCGCCGCCGTCTCGGCGTCACCCGAGGTGGCGATCAGGACGGTCAGCTTCTGTTCGGCGGCCTTGTCCTGGGCCGTGTCGGCGCCGCTGTCGAAGCCGGACGAGCAGCCGGTGGCGGTCAGCAGCGCCGCGCAGGTGGCGAGGGCGGCGACGGCCGTGCGGGTGACCATGTGTTCCTCCATGAAAGACGGGACATGCGGCTCAGTCGCCCGGAGAAGGGGCGCTGTGAATCGGTGGTGCGGTCGCGGGTGGCCGCTGGTGCGGCCGTTCGGCGGGCGCGCTCCCGCCGGTGGGTCAGCCGCCCGGCGGGGGCGGCGCGCTGTCGCGTACGACGAGTGAGGGGGCGAGCAGCACGCGCCCGGGGGCGGCGTCGGGCCGCGCCATCCGGGCCAGCAGCAGCCGTACGCACTCACGGCCCACGGCCTCCAGCGGCTGGGCCACGGTGGACAGACCGGGGGAGAGGAGCGCGGCGGTGGGCGAGTCGTCGAAGCCGATGATCGCGAGGTCCGTGCCCGGTACGGCGCCGCGGTCGCGCAGCGCCCGGTAGCAGCCCATCGCCAGCGCGTCGCTGGCCGCGACCACCGCCGTCGCGCCCGCGTCGAGGAGCGGCCCCGCGGCGTCGCGCGCCGCGGTGATGTCGTCCACGCTCTCGGCGCGCCGGCCGCGTACCGGCAGACCGTGCCGGCGCATCGCGCGCTGCCAGCCCGCCGCGCGGTCGTCGCCGACGCCGGAGCCGCGCGGCCAGCCGAGGAAGGCGATCCGGCGGTGGCCGAGGCCCACCAGATGCTCGACCGCCGCGTCCGTGCCCGAGGCGCCGTCCACATCCGCCCAGTCGCCGATCTGCCGGCCCGACCACATCCGGCCGAAGCCCACGAACGGCACACCGCGCTTGGCCAGCCAGGCCTGGCGCGGGTCGCCCCGGTCCGTACCGCTCAGCACGAAACCGTCGACGCTGTGCAGATCGAGCAGCTCCTCGTGGCCGTCGAGACTGGCGCGGCCGGGCGGCGAGGCGAACAGCAGGATCCGGTAACCGGCCTCGTCGGCCGCCTCGGACAGCGCGTGCAGGAAGCGGTCCATGACGGGGGCCGAGAGACCGGGCTCGGTGGGGCGGATGCCGTAACCGATCAGCTTGCTGGAGCGGGTGCGCAGCGTCTGGGCCGCGCGGTGCGGCCGGTAGCCCATCTCGTCGACGGCCCGGCTGACGCGCTCCAGCGTCTCGGGGCGCAGCAGCCCGGGGGAGTTCAGGGCGTTGGAGACGGTCTGCGGAGAGACCCCGGCCCGGCGCGCCACCATGGCCAGGGTCACGGGACCGGCCTTTGTCGCAGGGGTGTGGGCGGGGCGGGGCATGACTTCTCCGGAACGTTCGTGTGAGGCGGTTGGTGTGAGGCGATGAGTTTATTGGAGCGTTCCAATGCCATTGTCAACGAGCTGAAGTCGTCGTTAGGGTTCTTGGAACGCTCCAATGACTGAGAGGTTCTGCTCTGTTGTCCACTACTGTCAAGCCCCAAGACGTGATGAACTCCGTCGCGGCGGCCACGGCCCCCTCGGCCGCGGGTCTCCAGCCGTTCCTGCACGACGCGTGCGTCACGCTGTACGCGCCGAGCTTCGCGATATCGCACGCGGACGGGCAGATCGGTCCGCTCGACGGTGGCGCCGACGGCTTCTACCACGGTGACACCAGAGCGCTGACCCGGCTGACCGTCGCCGTCGACGGCATCGCGATCGCGCCCGCCCGCGGCGGCACCGTCGGCGCCGACCGGGCCGCCTTCCGTGCTGTACTGCGCGGCCTCGGCGAGGTGACGGCGGACCCGGCGGTCACCCTGCACCGGCGGCGCCGGATCACCTCCGGGCAGCTGGAGGAGACCCTCGACATCACCAACGCGGGCACCCGGCATGTGGCGTTCCGGCTGATCGTCACCGCCGCCACCGACCTCGCCCCGATGGAGCGCGTCAAGCAGGGCGAAGCTCCCGGCGTCCTCCCGGCGACCGCCAACGGCGCGGGCGACGGTTTCGCCTGGACCGGCGACGTCTTCTCCGTCGGCCTCGCCTCCGCGCCGGCCCCGACCGCCCTCGACCCCGAGTCGGGGCGCCTCGCGTACGACATCGAGCTGGCACCCGGCGCGGCGTGGACCGCCGTACTGCGCTGCACCGCCGCCCACGCGGACGGCGACCAGTTCCCGGCGCCCCCGGCGGACAGCGTGCCGTGGCGCACCCCGGTGCTGCGCAGCGCCGACCGGCGCTTCGACCAGTGGCTGGCCCAGTCGGCCGCCGATCTGGACCGGCTGCGGCTGACCGACCCGGCCACCCCCGCCCAGTCGGGCCCGGCCGACCAGTTCCTGGCCGCGGGCGCGCCCTGGTTCCTCACCCTCTTCGGCCGCGACTCGCTCTGGGCGGCGAGGATGCTGCTGCCGATCGGCACCGGGCTGGCCGCGGGGACGCTGCGTACGCTCGCCCGCCGCCAGGGCGCCACGACGGACCCGGCCACCGAGGAGCAGCCCGGCAAGATCCTGCACGAAGTGCGCAGGGCCGCCCAGGACTTCGACGAGAACTTCTCGCTGCCGCCCTGCTACTACGGCACGGTCGACGCCACCCCGCTCTGGATCACCCTGCTGCACGACTCCTGGCGCTGGGGCCTCGCCCCCGAGCAGGTCGAACAGCTTCTGCCGCACGCCGAATCGGCGCTGGAGTGGATGCGCGCCCAAGCCGGCTCCGACCCCGACGGCTTCCTGAAGTACGTCGACCAGACCGGGCGCGGCCTCGCCAACCAGGGCTGGAAGGACTCCGGCGACTCCATCAGGCACCGCGACGGACGGCTCGCCGCCTCCCCGATCGCGCTCTGCGAGGTCCAGGCGTACGCGTACGAGGCGGCCCGCGGCGGCGCCGCCCTGCTCCGTGCCTTCGGCCGGCCCGGCGCCGACCGCTGGGAGGAGTGGGCGGAGCGGCTGGGCGAGCGGTTCCGCGCCCGCTTCTGGGTGGAGGACGAGCGCGGCGCGTACCCGGCCGTCGCTCTCGACCGGGAAGGACGGCCGGTCGACTCGGTCACCTCGGGCTTCGGGCATCTGCTCGGCACGGGGCTGCTCAACCACGAGGAGAGCGCGCTGCTGGCCGCCCGGCTCAGCGCGCCCGACCTCGACTCGGGCCACGGTCTGCGGACCCTGAGCACCGAGTCCGTCGGCTTCAACCCGTACGGCTACCACATCGGTTCGATCTGGCCGCACGACACCGCGATCGCGGTCCACGGGCTGGCCAGGGCGGGCTTCGCGGAGGCCGCCGCGGGTCTCTCCGCGGGTCTGCTGACCGCGTCGGCGGGCTTCGACGCGCGGCTGCCCGAGCTGTTCGCGGGGCACGGCGCGGCGACCGACGCGGTGCCGTCGCCGTATCCGGCGTCCTGCCGGCCGCAGGCGTGGGCGGCGGCGTCGTCCGTCGTGGTCCTCCAGTCGGCGCTGGGGCTCTCCGCCGATGTGCCCGGCGGTACGCTGACGGTCGCCCCCGCGTTCGCGGAGGCGTACCGGCCGCTGAAGGTGACCGGGCTCGATGTCGCGGGCGGCCGTCTCGACATCTCCGTCGACGCCGACGGCACGGCGCACATCGACGCGCCTGCGGGGCTGGAGGTGCGGCGGGAGCATCCCGCCGCCCGCTGACGGCGCGGCGGACCTGTGGGCCCGCGGGTCCCCGGGGCCCGCGGGTCCCCGAGACCTGCGGGCCCCCGGGCCCGCGGACCGCGCCCGCCGAAGCCGTTCGGCGACCGGGCCGTGTCGCTGATGGGCCGAACGGGTGAGTGACGGGAAGATGGTCGGATGCAGACACAGTGTGCGGGCGGGGTGGTTCGGTGAGCAGGTACGACAGGTACGACGCCACCGACGAGCAGTGGGAGGGACTGGCCCAGGTCGTCCCTCTGCGGGGCCGCGACGAGTGGCCCTCGCGGGTCGACCACCGGACCGTCCCGCGCGAGTACGAGGCGGAGGCGGAGCACCGGCGGTTCATCGTGCTGCGGGTGCAGGTGTTCGGGGACGCGCGTGAGGTCGCCGACCATCTGCTCGCCCGGGTCCCGGTGCTGCTGGATCTGACGAGCGCGGAACCGGATGTCGCCAAGCGGATTCTCGACTTCAGCAGCGGGGTCGTCTTCGGTCTCGGCAGTGCGATGCACCGCGTCGACAAGAACGTCTTCCTGCTGGCGCCGGTCGGCACCGAGGTGGAGGGCGTCCCGGCGGACACACTGCCCTGAGCCGGCGGTGATAGACCTGGAGCCGTGACGACAGACGACAACGATGTGGCGGAACTGCGGCGCCGGCTGACCGAGTTCGCGGCGGCGCGCGACTGGGAGCGTTTCCACACTCCCAAGAATCTGGCGGCGGCGCTGAGCGTCGAGGCGTCCGAACTGCTGGAGATCTTCCAGTGGCTGACGCCGGAGCAGTCGGCGCGGGTGATGGCGGACCCGGAGTCGGCGCACCGGGTGGCCGACGAGGTCGCGGACGTGCTGGCGTATCTGCTCCAGTTCTGCGCGGTGCTGGACATCGACCCCCTGGCCGCGCTCGCCGCGAAGCTGGAACGGAATGAGGTGCGCTTTCCGCCCAAGGCCCGGCAGGACCGGCCGGAAACCGAGTGAGACCCCGCTGATCGTCACTCTGCGGAGTGAGCGAGTTATGCACAACGAGCCAGCTGTCCACAGATTTCCGCAATGCTCTGGCCTTTCCGTCGCCGTTCCCTCACTCTGGGTAGTGGAGTGAGGGAAGCGGGTTGGTCGTACGGAACGGGGGCGGTCGATGAATGCGGAACGGCTCATCGGGGTGAGCCGCCATGCTCTGGCGGGGAGCGCGCAGGCGCTGGAGGTCCTCGTGGAAGCGGCGCAGGCGCAGGCGCTCGCCCAGGTGATCGGCCATCACCTCGCGACCGGCGGGCCGCAGGAGCTGAGAGGCGGGGCCCGCGAGCTGTACGAGGCGGGCGGGCGCGGCTGCGGACTGCCGGACCAGCCGGGACTGGCGGAAGGGGGGATACGGGCGCGCCGGCTCTCGGGCGTGCCGGACGTGCGGGCGGCGCTGGCCGGACTCGCCGCGCTGCTGGGCGAGGTGGGGATCGCGCTGGTCGCGGTGGCGTCCGACACGGAGGAGGAGGCGCTGTACTGGCAGTGCATTGAGGCGATCGACGCGGCCGACGAGACCGGTGACCGGGTGGCCGGACTGCTGCACCGGCTGCTGGCACCGGACCGCGACCGGGAGCGGGAGCGGCTGCGCGCCGGGGAGTGGGGCGAAGCCGTCGACTCACCGGTACGACCGCCCTGAGACCGGCGGGGAAAGGCCGGACGGCCCGCCGGACGGCCGGGCGGGAGGGCCGGGTGAAGGTGCAGGATGGAGGGCATGGATCTGCGAATCTTCACCGAGCCCCAGCAAGGGGCGAGCTACGACACACTGCTGACCGTGGCCAAGGCCACCGAGGACCTCGGCTTCGACGCCTTCTTCCGGTCGGATCATTACGTGAAGATGGGGGACGTCGACGGTCTCCCCGGGCCGACGGACGCCTGGATCACGCTGGCCGGTCTCGCGCGCGAGACCAAGCGGATCCGGCTCGGCACCCTGATGACGGCCGGCACGTTCCGGCTGCCGGGGGTGCTCGCCATCCAGGTCGCCCAGGTGGACCAGATGTCCGGCGGCCGGATCGAACTGGGCCTGGGCGCGGGCTGGTTCGAGGAGGAGCACAAGGCGTACGGGATCCCGTTCCCGAAGGAGAAGTTCGCCCGTCTTGAGGAGCAGCTGGCCATCGTGACCGGGCTGTGGGCGACGGAGGTCGGCAAGACCTTCAGCTATGACGGCACGCACTACCGGCTGACCGACTCACCGGCGCTGCCCAAGCCGGCACAGGCCAAGGTGCCGGTGCTGATCGGTGGACACGGGGCGACGCGTACCCCGCGGCTCACCGCTCAGTACGCCGACGAGTTCAATATGCCGTTCGCCTCGGTCGAGGACACCGATCGGCAGTTCGGCCGGGTACGGGCCGCGGCCGAGGCGGCCGGGCGCGCGGCGGACGACCTCGTGTACTCGAACGCGCTGATCGTCTGCGTGGGCAAGGACGATGCCGAGGTGGCCCGCCGGGCCGCCGCGCTGGGCCGGGAGGTGGCGGAGCTGAAGGAGAACGGGCTCGCGGGCTCGCCCGCCGAGGTCGTCGACAAGATCGGCCGCTATGCCGCGGTCGGCGCGTCGCGGATCTACCTCCAGGTGATGGATCTGGACGATCTCGACCATCTGGAGCTGATCTCCGCGCAGGTCCAGACCCAGCTGGGCTGACCGGGCCGTCCCGCTCCGGTCCCGCGCCACCTGCGAGACTGGACGCCCGGCCAGCCCGAGCGGCCGGAGTACCGAAGCCCGCAGTCCCTGGAGCAACCGTGAAGCCCGTCCGCACCCTCGCCGCCGCACTCGACGAGGAGACCGTCGTCCTCGACGGCGGTCTCTCCAACCAGCTCGTCGCCCAGGGCTGCGATCTGTCCGACTCGCTCTGGTCGGCCAGGCTCCTCGTCGAGGAGCCCGAGCAGATCGAGGCGGCCCACGCGGCGTATGTGCGGGCGGGCGCGCGGGTGCTGATCACCTCCAGCTACCAGGCGACCTACGAGGGCTTCGCACAGCGCGGCGTCGGCAAGGAGGACGCGAGCGAGCTGCTCGTCCGCAGTGTGGAGCTGGCGCGCCGCGCGGCACGGGCGGGGGAGCGGGAGGTGTGGGTGGCCGCCTCGGTCGGTCCGTACGGCGCGATGCTCGCGGACGGCAGCGAGTACCGGGGGCGGTACGGACTCTCGGTGGCGGAGCTGGAGCGGTTCCACCGCCCCAGGATCGAGACGCTCGCCTCGGCCGCTCCGGATGTGCTCGCGCTGGAGACCGTGCCCGACACGGACGAGGCGGAGGCGCTGCTGCGCGCCGCCGAGGGCAGCGGGGTGCCGGTCTGGCTCTCGTACTCCATCGAGGGCGAACACACCCGCGCCGGCCAGCCGCTGGCCGAGGCGTTCGCCCTGGCCGCCGGGGCCGACCAGGTCGTCGCCGTGGGCATCAACTGCTGCGAGCCGGGCGACACGGACCGGGCCGTCGAGATCGCCGCGTCGGTGACGGGCAAGCCCGTCGTCGTCTACCCGAACAGTGGCGAGGAGTGGGACGCGACGGCGCGCGCCTGGCGCGGCGAGGCGGCGTTCGACCCGGCCCGGGTGCGGTCCTGGCGCGCGGCTGGCGCGCGGCTGGTCGGCGGCTGCTGCCGGGTGGGTCCCGACGGGATCGCTGAGCTGAGCGCCCTGACCGCCGGGGCCGCGTAGGCGTTCGCCCGCGCGGGCGAACGGGCGTCGGTGACCGTCCTGCCGCCCGTAAAACCGCTGGTTGTGGCGGGGCCCGGCCGGAGATACTCGCCGGGTGTTCCTTACCATCACGACCACCGGCACCCCGGAACGTCCCGCGACCGACCTCGGATTCCTGCTGCACAAGCATCCCGACCGGGCGCAGACGTTCTCCACGTCGCACGGTACGGCCCATGTGCTGTACCCCGAGGCGACCACCGAGCGCTGCACGGCCGCGCTACTGCTGGAGATCGATCCGGTGGCGCTGGTACGGCGGAGCAAGGGGAAGGGCCGGGGCGGATCGCCCGACGCGGCGCTCGCGCAGTATGTCAACGACCGCCCCTACGCGGCCTCCTCGCTCCTGGCCGTCGCGCTGAGCACGGTCTTCAAGAGCGCGCTGCGCGGCGACTGCCGGGCGCTGCCCGAGCGCGCCGCGAGCCCGCTGCCGCTGCGGATCGAGGTGCCCGCCGTGCCCGCGCGCGGCGGCGCCGACCTGGTGCGGGCGCTCTTCGGACCGCTCGGCTGGGCGACGGTGGACGCCGCTCCGGTGGCGCTCGACGAGCGGTTCCCGGAGTGGGGCGACTCCCGCTACGTACAGCTCGTCCTGGAGGGCGAGCTGAAGCTGGCCGACGCGCTGCGCCAGCTCTATGTCCTGCTGCCGGTGCTCGACGACTCCAAGCACTACTGGGTGGCGCCCGACGAGGTGGACAAGCTGCTCAGGGCGGGCGAGGGCTGGCTGGCCGAGCACCCCGAGCGGCAGCTGATCGCCGACCGCTATCTCGCCCGCCGCCGGACCCTGACCCGGCAGGCCGCGGAGCGGCTGGCGCTGGTACGGCTCGCCGAGGCCGACGACATCGAGGTCGAGGCGCTCGACAACGCCGTCGAGGACACGCCCGTCGAAGACTCCACGGGCGAGGACTCCACGGGCGAAGACACCACGGGCGGGCTCACCACGGGCGGGCTCACCTCGGGCGGGCTCACCTCGGGCGCGGACACCACCGGCCAGGAGGCCGTACCGGAGCCGAAGGAGCCGTCGCTCGCCGACCAGCGGCGCGCGGCGATCCTCGCGGCCCTGCGCGACTCCGGTGCGAGCACCGTGCTCGACCTCGGCTGCGGACAGGGCCAGTTGGTGCAGGCGCTCCTCAAGGACCCGCGCTACACCCGCGTCCTGGGCCTGGATGTCTCCACGCGGGCCCTGACCGTCGCCGCCCGCCGGCTGAAGCTCGACCGGATGGGGGAGCGCCAGGCCGCGCGCGTCACCCTCACCCAGGGCTCCCTGACCTACACCGACAAGCGGCTCAAGGGATACGACGCCGCCGTGCTGAGCGAGGTGATCGAACACCTCGACCTGCCGCGGCTGCCCGCCCTGGAACACGCGGTGTTCGGCTCGGCGCGGCCCGGGACCGTCGTCGTGACCACACCCAACGTCGAGTACAACGCACGCTGGGAGACCCTGCCCGCCGGGCACGTACGCCACAGCGACCACCGCTTCGAGTGGACCCGCGCCGAGTTCCGCGCCTGGGCCGACGGCGTGGGCGCGCGGCACGGTTACGACGTGGCGTACAACCCCGTCGGCCCCGACGACCCCGAGGTGGGCCCGCCCACCCAGCTGGCCGTCTTCCGGCTCCGCCCGCCCGCATCCGTAACCGCATCCGCATCCGTATCCGCCGTATCCGCGCCGGCCCCGAAGGAGGGGAAGACCGCATGACCGACTCTCAGCACACCACCGGCACCACGGACGCCACAGACACCACGGACGTCACAGGCGCGACGGACGCGACGGTCTCCCGGCGCACCCTCGCCGTCCCCGATCTCTCCCTCGTCGTGCTGATCGGCGCCAGCGGCTCCGGCAAGTCCACCTTCGCCCGGCGCCACTTCGCGCCCACCGAGGTCATCTCCTCGGACTTCTGCCGCGGCCTCGTCGCCGACGACGAGAACGACCAGAGCGCCAGCCGCGACGCGTTCGACGTGCTCCACCACATCGCCGGCAAGCGGCTCGCGGCCGGCCGGATCACGGTCGTGGACGCCACCAGCGTCCAGGCGGACAGCCGCCGCCAGCTCGTCCGGCTGGCCAGGGAGTACGACGTACTGCCCGTCGCCATCGTGCTCGACCTGCCCGAGGAGGTCTGCGCCGCCCGCAACGCCGGCCGCCCCGAGCGGGCCACCATGCCCCGCCATGTGATCAAGCGGCACCGCAGCGAACTGCGCCGCTCCCTGCGCGGACTGGAGCGCGAGGGCTTCCGCAAGGTGCACATCCTGCGCGACGAGAGCGAGGTCAAGCGCGCCGAAGTCGTCCGCGAACGCCGCTTCAACGACCTCAGACACCTCACGGGCCCCTTCGACATCATCGGTGACATCCACGGCTGCCGCTCCGAGCTGGACACCCTGCTCGGCAGGCTCGGCTACCGCGACGGGCACCACCCCGAGGGCCGTACGGCGGTCTTCGTCGGCGACCTCGTCGACCGCGGCCCCGACAGCCCCGGAGTGCTGCGCCGGGTCATGGACATGGTCGCCTCGGGCGACGCCCTGTGTGTCCCCGGCAACCACGAGAACAAGCTCGGCCGCTGGCTCAAGGGCGGAAAGGTCCAGCTCACGCACGGACTCGCCGAGACCGTCGAGCAGTTGGAGAAGGAGGACGACGCGTTCCGCGCCCGGGTCGGGGAGTTCATCCGCGGCCTGGTCAGCCACTACGTCCTGGACGGCGGCCGGCTCGTCGTCTGCCACGCCGGGCTGCCCGAGAAGTACCACGGCCGCACCTCGGGCCGGGTCCGCTCGCACGCCCTGTACGGCGACACCACCGGCGAGACCGACGAGTTCGGCCTGCCCGTGCGCTACCCCTGGGCCGAGGAGTACCGGGGCCGCGCCGTGGTCGTCTACGGCCACACCCCCGTCCCCACCACCTCCTGGATCAACAACACCATCTGCCTCGACACCGGCGCCGTCTTCGGCGGGAAGCTGACCGCGCTGCGCTGGCCCGAGCGCGAGCTGGTCGACGTACCGGCCGAGCGGGTCTGGTACGAGCCGGTCAAGCCGCTGACCACCGAGGCACCCGGCGGCCGGGAGGGGCGCCCGCTCGACCTCGCCGACGTGCGGGGAAAGCGCGTGGTGGAGACCCGCCACCTGGGCCGGCTCGCCGTGCGCGAGGAGAACGCGGCGGCGGCGCTGGAGGTCATGAGCCGCTTCGCGATCGACCCGCGCCTGCTCGCCCACCTGCCGCCCACCATGGCGCCGACCGCGGTCTCCGCCGAGGACGGCTATCTGGAGCACCCGGCCGAGGCGTTCGCGCAGTACCGGGCCGACGGGATCGACCGGGTCGTGTGCGAGGAGAAGCACATGGGCTCCCGCGCCATCGCCCTGGTCTGCCGCGACGCGGACGCGGCCGAGGCTCGCTTCGGTGTGCGCGGACCGACCGGCGCGCTGCACACCCGTACCGGCAGGCCCTTCTTCGACGACACCGCCGTCACCGAGGAGATCCTGGACCGGCTGCGCACCGCCGTCACCGCCGCCGGGCTCTGGGCCGAACTCGACACGGACTGGCTGCTCCTCGACGCCGAGCTGATGCCCTGGTCGCTGAAGGCGACCGGTCTGCTGCGCACCCAGTACGCGGCGGTGGGCGCCGCCGCCTCGGCCGCCTTCCCCGCCGTGACCCGCGCCCTCGAAGCGGCCACGGCCCGGGGCGTCGACGCCGCCGCCCTGCTGGCCGCGCAGCGTGAACGCGCCGCCGACGCCGCGGCGTTCACCGAGGCGTACCGGCGCTACTGCTGGCCCACCGACGGGCTGACCGGCGTACGGCTCGCCCCGTTCCAGCTGCTCGCCGCCCAGGGCAGGAGCCTCGCCGCCGTACCGCACGACGAGCAACTGGCGTGGCTGGACCGGCTGGTCGAGCACGACCCGACCGGCCTGCTCCGGACCACCCGGCGGCTGGTCGTCGACACCGGCGACGAGGACTCCGTACGCGCCGGCGCGCACTGGTGGCTGGAGATGACGGAGCGCGGCGGCGAGGGCATGGTCGTCAAGCCGCTCCAGGCACTCGCGAAGGACGCCAAGGGCCGGCTCGTCCAGCCCGGCATCAAGGTCCGCGGCCGGGAGTATCTGCGGATCGTCTACGGCCCCGACTACACCCGCCCGGAGAACCTCCAGCGGCTGCGCGGCCGGTTCCTCGGCCACAAGCGGTCGCTGGCGCTGCGGGAGTACGCCCTCGGTCTGGAGGCCCTCGACCGCCTCGCGGACGGCGAGCCGCTGTGGCGGGTGCACGAGGCGGTCTTCGCCGTCCTGGCCCTGGAGTCGGAGCCGGTCGACCCCCGGCTCTGAGGCGCGCGCGTCCCCCGGGGCGGTGGCGCTCCGCCCCGGGGGACGGTGGTGCGCGCGGGGTGATCGCGTCACGATGGGGGCATGGGATTCCAGGTGAACTCGGAGACCGGGCGGCTGCGCCGCGTCGTACTGCACCGACCCGGTCTGGAGATGAAGCGGCTCACACCGGACAACAAGGACGCGCTGCTCTTCGACGACGTGCTCTGGGTGCGGCGCGCCCAGGAGGAGCACGACGCCTTCGCCGCGGTCCTGCGGGACCGCGGCGTTCAGGTCCATCTCTTCGGCGAGCTGCTCCGGGAGTCGCTGGAGGTGGCGGCGGCGCGCCGGCTCGTACTTGACCGGGTCTTCGACCAGAAGGAGTACGGGCCACTCGCCACCGGGCATCTCCGGGAGATCTTCGACGGGCTGCCGACGGACGAGCTGGTGGAGGCGCTGGTCGGCGGGATGACGAAGCGTGATTTCCTGGAGCGGCACGCGGAGCCGGTCTCGGTCCGCTTCCATGTGATGGATCTCGACGATTTCCTGCTCGACCCGCTGCCCAACCATCTCTTCACCCGGGACACCTCCGCCTGGATCTATGACGGGGTGTCCATCAACGCCATGCGCTGGCCCGCGCGGCAGCGCGAGACGGTGCACTTCGAGGCCGTCTACAAGCACCATCCGCTCTTCGCCGGCCCGGGGGCGCCGGCCGGGGAGTTCCACCACTGGTCGGAGGGGCAGGACGACTATCCGTCGACCATCGAGGGCGGCGACGTCCTGGTGATCGGCCGGGGCGCGGTGCTGATCGGGATGAGCGAGCGGACCACCCCGCAGGCCGTGGAGATGCTGGCGCGCGGGCTCTTCGCGACCGGGTCCGCCCAGACGATCGTGGCGCTCGACATGCCCAAGCGGCGGGCGTTCATGCATCTCGACACGGTGATGACGATGGTCGACGGGGACACCTTCACCCAGTACGCGGGCCTCGGCATGCTCCGTTCGTACACCATCGAACCGGGCGGCGACGGCCAGGAGCTGAAGGTCACCGACCACCCGCCGGAGCATATGCACCGGGCCATCGCGGCGGCGCTCGGCCTGGCCCGTATCCGGGTGCTGACCGCCACCCAGGACGTGCACTCGGCGGCGCGCGAGCAGTGGGACGACGGCTGCAACGTGCTCGCCGTCGAGCCGGGGGTGGTCGTCGCGTACGAGCGGAACGTCACCACCAACACGCACCTGCGCGAGCAGGGCATCGAGGTGATCGAGATCCCGGGCGGCGAGCTGGGCCGGGGGCGGGGCGGGCCGCGCTGTATGAGCTGCCCGGTGGAGCGGGACGCCGTACCGCGGTGACCCGCGGCAGGCTTTCCTCGGGAGTGGGGGGCTGTATAGCAATACGGGGGATCGTATATAGTTACGGTTTCAGTCGTTTCCCCACCGTCCGCCACCCTCACGCGCTCCAGGAGCAGCCCCATGGCGATACACCTCGAAGGCCGCTCGTTCCTCAAGGAGCTGGACTTCACCGCGGACGAGTTCCGCGGTCTGATCGCGCTCGCCGCCGAGCTCAAGGCCGCGAAGAAGGCGGGCACCGAGGTCCAGCGCCTGCGCGGCCGGAACATCGCCCTCATCTTCGAGAAGTCCTCGACCCGGACGCGCTGCGCCTTCGAGGTGGCGGCGGCCGACCAGGGCGCGTCCACGACGTATCTCGACCCGGCCGGTTCGCACATCGGGAAGAAGGAATCGGTCAAGGACACCGCCCGGGTCCTCGGCCGGATGTTCGACGGCATCGAGTTCCGCGGGGACGCCCAGGCGACGGTCGAGGGGCTGGCCGAGCACGCCGGGGTGCCCGTATTCAACGGCCTCACGGACGACTGGCACCCCACCCAGATGCTCGCCGACGTGCTCACCATGACCGAGCACACCGAGAAGCCGCTGACCGAGGTCGCGTTCGCCTATCTGGGTGATGCCCGCCTCAACATGGGCAACTCGTACCTGGTCACGGGCGCCCTGCTGGGGATGGACGTACGGATCGTCGCGCCGCGCGCCTACTGGCCGAGCGAGGAGGTCCGCGCCCTGGCGGAGCGGGCGGCGGAGGCGAGCGGCGCCAGGATCACGCTCACCGAGGACGTCGCGGCGGGCGTCGCGGGCGCGGATTTCATCGCCACCGATGTGTGGGTGTCGATGGGCGAGGCGCCGGAGGTCTGGGACGAGCGGATCGCGGCGCTCGGTCCTTACGCCGTGACGATGGACGTCCTGCGCGCCACCGGCAACCCGGACGTCAAGTTCCTGCACTGCCTGCCGGCCTTCCACGACCTGGGCACCAGCGTCGGCCGGGAGATCCACGCGCGGCACGGGCTGACGGAGCTGGAGGTCACGGACGAGGTCTTCGAGTCGGCGCACTCGGTCGTCTTCGACGAGGCGGAGAACCGGCTGCACACGATCAAGGCCGTGCTGGTGGCGACGCTCGCCGCCCCTCCCGGCGCGTAGGTTCCGGCGGGTGGGTCCCGTCAGCAGGCGGGCAGGGTGAACCAGACCGCCTTGCCCTGATCCGTGGCGCGATGGCCGCAGGCCGAGCTGAGCGTGCTGATCAGCAGCAGCCCGCGGCCGTCCTCCTGCCAGGGGTCGGGCATGTCGCCCGGGTCGGTGAGATTGCCCGGCGGCGCCGGGTCGCGGTCGTGGACCTCGACCTGGCAGCCGGTCGGCAGCAACTCCACCACCAGCTCGATGGGGTGGTCGTCGCGGGTGTGCTGGATGGCGTTGGCGACAAGCTCCGCGGTGAGCAGTTCCGCGGTGTCGCTGTGGGTCGTCTCCTCCAGATGCGCGAGCGCCGTGCGGACCAGGGCACGCGCGAGCGGCACGGCTTCCGCGCTGTGCGGCAGCGAGACTCGCCAGGGGGAGGCGTCTGCGGCTTCGGTCATGGGCGCGGGTCCGATCGGGGACGTGGCAGTCATCGGGGGGCGGGTAAGTCCTATTACGTTCAACTTTACGGAGCGTAAAAGGATGGGCAAGAGGCGGGGTCCCACCCGGGGCAGGACCTTCGGCCCTGTTCCACGGGACCTTCGTCCCCTCCGGAGCGGGCCGTTCCGCCCATCGGGAGGCTGCCCGCTCCGTGCTATCGCGTACTCGTGACGACAGTCACACATGAGTGATACCTTCGAAACGGGCATCGTAAGCACACGCCCCCGCTCGAAGGAGGCCGCACTCCATGAGTCCCGCTCCATGAGCCCGTTCGAAGGCTCCGCGCCCCGCACCCGGGAGTGGCGCCATATCCGGCTGGACCGGCGGACGGACGGCACCGCGACCGTCACGCTCGCCCGCCCCGCGAAACTCAACGCGCTGACCTTCGGCGCCTACGCCGATCTGCGCGACCTGCTGGCCGAGCTGTCCCGGGAGCGGTCCGTACGGGCCCTGGTGCTGGCCGGCGAGGGCCGCGGCTTCTGCTCCGGCGGCGATGTGGACGAGATCATCGGCGCGACCCTGGCGATGGACACGGCACAGCTCCTCGACTTCAACCGGATGACCGGGCAGGTCGTCCGGGCCGTCCGCGAGTGCCCCTTCCCGGTGATCGCCGCCGTGCACGGGGTCGCGGCGGGCGCCGGCGCCGTCCTCGCGCTCGCCGCCGACTTCCGGATCGCGGACCCCTCCGCCCGCTTCGCCTTCCTCTTCACCCGGGTCGGCCTGGCCGGCGGCGACATGGGCGCCGCGTATCTGCTGCCGCGCGTCGTCGGCCTCGGCCACGCGACGCGGCTGCTGATGCTCGGCGAGTCCGTCCGCGCGTCCGAGGCCGAGCGGATCGGCCTGATCAGCGAGCTGACCGACGAGGGCAGGGCCACCGACCGGGCCACCGAGCTGGCCCGGCGGCTGGCCTCGGGACCCGCCCTGGCGTACGCGCGGACCAAGGCCCTGCTCACCGCCGAACTGGACATGCCGCTGGCCGCCGCCGTTGAACTGGACGCCGCCACCCAGGCGTTGCTGATGAACAGCGCGGACTACGCCGAATTCCACGCCGCGTTCACCGGGAAGCGGCCACCGCTCTGGGAGGGCCGGTGACGCCGCTGCGCGTCGCCGTCATCGGCGGCGGTCCCGGCGGACTGTACGCGGCGGCCCTGCTCAAACGGCTCGGCCCCGCCCGCGACATCACCGTCTGGGAGCGCGGCGCCCCCGACGCCACCTTCGGGTTCGGAGTCGTCCTCTCCGACGAGACACTCGGCGGCATCGAGCACGCCGACCCGGTCGTGTACGGCGCGCTGCGCGCCGCGTTCGTGCGCTGGGACACCATCGACATCGTCCACCGAGGCCGCACCCTCACCTGCGGCGGCCACGGCTTCGCCGCACTCGGCCGGCGCCGGCTGCTGGAGATACTCGGCGAGCGCTGCGCCTCCCTCGGCGTACGGCTCCACTACCGTACGCAGGCCCCGCCCGCCGCCGAACTGGCCGCCGCGTACGACCTGGTGATCGCCGCCGACGGCGTCCACAGCGCCACCCGCGCGGCCCACGCCGGCACCTTCGGCCCGGCCGTCACCACCCACCGCTGCCGCTACCTCTGGCTCGCCGCGGACTTCGCCCTCGACGCGTTCCGCTTCGAGATCGCCGAAACCCCGCACGGGGTGATGCAGCTCCACGGCTACCCGTACGAGCGCGGGCCGGGGAGCGCCGGCGGGGGCCGCAGCACCGTCATCGTGGAGATGCGCGAAGAGGTCTGGCGGGCGGCCGGCTTCGACACGCAGGACGTACGCGCCTCCGTCGAGCGCTGCGCCAGGATCTTCGCCGGCGCGCTCGGCGGCCGGCCGCTGTACGCCGGATCCTCGACATGGAGCACCTTCCGTACGGTCACCAACGAGCGCTGGAGCCACGGCGGTACGGTGCTCCTCGGCGACGCCGCCCACACCGCGCACTTCTCCGTCGGCTCCGGCACCAAACTCGCCGTCGAGGACGCCCTCGCGCTCGCCGCGTGCGTCGGCGAGAGGGCGGACCCGGGTGACCTGCCGGCCGCGCTCGCCGCCTACGAGAGCGAACGCCGCCCGGTCGTGGCGTCCACACAGCGTGCCGCCGCCGCCAGTCTGCGCTGGTTCGAGGAGCCGGCCGTCCGCACCGGGCAGCCGCCGCACCGCTTCGCCTTCGGCCTGCTCACCCGCAGCCGCCGCGTCACCCACAGCGGTCTGCGGCTGCGCGACCCGGACTTCACCCGGGCGGTGGAGGAGGAGTTCGCGGCGGTCGAGCGGACCGGCCAACCACCTTCCACGCCACCGATGTTCACCCCCTTCCGGCTGCGCGGGGTGACCCTGCGCAACCGGATCGTCGTCTCGCCCATGGACATGTACAGCGCCGAGGACGGTGTCCCCGGCGACTTCCACCTCGTCCACCTCGGCGCCCGCGCGCTGGGCGGCGCCGGGCTCGTCATGACCGAGATGGTGTGCGTCAGCGCCGAGGGCCGGATCACACCCGGCTGCACCGGCCTCTACACCCGCGAACAGGGCGACGGCTGGCGGCGCGTCACCGACTTCGTCCACACCCGGTCACCCGGCACGGCCATCGGCGTCCAGCTCGGGCACGCCGGCCGCAAGGGCTCCACCCGGCTCATGTGGGACGGCATGGACGAGCCGCTGCCCGCCGGTAACTGGCCGCTCGCCGCCGCCTCCCCGCTGCCGTACCGGCCCGGGGTCAGCCAGCGCCCGCACCAGCTCGACCGGCGCCAACTCGACACAGTGCGCGAGCAGTTCACCGCCGCCGCCCGCAGAGCCCGGCGCAGCGGCTTCGATCTGCTCGAACTGCACTGCGCCCACGGCTACTTGCTCTCCGGCTTCCTCTCCCCGCTCACCAACCGGCGCACCGACGCGTACGGCGGCCCCCTGGCGGCCCGGCTGCGCTTCCCGCTGGAGGTCTTCGACGCCGTACGGGACGAATGGCCCGCCGAACTCCCCATGACCGTACGGATATCCGCCACCGACTGGGCCCCCGGCGGCACCACCCCCGAGGACGCCGTCGAGATCGCCCGCGCCTTTACCGCACACGGCGCCGACGCGATCGACGTCTCGACCGGACAGGTCGTCGCGGACGAACGCCCCGAGACCGGCCGCTCCTACCAGACGCCCTACGCCGACCTGATCCGCAACACCCTCGCCGTCCCGGTCGTCGCGGTCGGCGCCATCTCCTCCTGGGACGACGTCAACTCCCTGATCCTGGCGGGCCGTACCGACCTGTGCGCCCTCGGCAGACCGCATCTGTACGACCCGAACTGGACCCTGCGCGCCGCCGCCGAGCAGGGCTACGAAGGCCCCGGCGCCCCCTGGCCCCTCCCGTACCGCGCGGGCTCCAGGCCCCCGCCGGCCGGCCGCCCCGTCCCCCCGGCGCCCCGGCTCACCCCGGGGTGACCGGCGGGCGGACGAACTCCAGCGCCGCGTCCCGCAGCCGGGTGTGCAGGGCGGCGAAGACCTCGGCGGAGCGCTCGCCCGGCCAGTCGGGCGGCAGGAGTCCGGCCGGCAGACCGGGGTCGGCGTACGGCAGCAGGCGCCACGCGTCCAGCGTGAACAGATAGTCGCGGTACGCGTCCTCCGCCGAACCGCCGCCGTCCCGGAGCCAGTTGGCGAGCACCGGCTCGTACACGGCCAGGAACTCCTCGTGCCGTACGGCGATCGCGTCAAGGTCCCACCAGCGGGCCACCGCCCGCGCCGTCGGCTCGAAACCGAGGTGCTCGGCGCCGAACAGCTCGACGTACGGGTCGAGTTCGAGCCGGCGCAGCGTGTGCCGGGTCTCCTCGCGCAGCCGTCCCGGCGCGATCCAGACCCCCGGCGCCGCCGTACCGAACCCGAGTCCCGCCAGCCGGGAGCGGAGCAGATGGCGCTTGTGCCGCTCGGCCTCCGGCACGGTGAACACGGCCAGCACCCAGCCGTCCTGGAGCCGGGGCGCCGGCCGGTCGTAGATCCGGCGGTCCCCGTCGTCCAGCAGCTGCCGCGCCTCCGCCGACAGCGCGTACCCGGCCGCGCCGTCCGCCGTCCGCTCCGGCACCAGCAGACCGCGCCGCTTGAGCCGCGAGACCGACGACCGCACGGACGGCGCGTCCACCCCGAGCGCGCCCAGCAGCCGGATCAGCTCGGCCACCGCGAGCGGGGCGCCGTCCGGCGTCCGGCCGTACGCGCCGTAGAGCGTCACGATGAGGGAGCGGGGAGTGCGCTGGTCGGCCACGTGATCACTTTAGACCGACCGGGAAGGCCAGGCCGGCGGCACAGCGCCTACGCCGGGTCCCGCAGCCGGTAGCGCTGGAGCTTGCCCGTGGGCGTGCGCGGCAGCGCGTCCAGGAAGACGATCGCGCGCGGGCACTTGTACGGCACGAGCCGCGACCGCACGAACGTCCGCAGCGCCGTCGCGGTCTCCTCGCCCGGCGCCACCCCGCTCCGTAACACGACATACGCGGCGGCGATCAGGCCGCGCACCTCGTCGGGCCGGCCGACGACCGCCGCCTCCACCACGTCCGGATGCGCCAGCAGCGCCTCCTCGACCTCCGGGCCCGCGATGTTGTGCCCGGCCGAGACGATCATGTCGTCCGCGCGCGCCACATAGCGGAAGTAGCCGTCGGGCTCGCGCACATACGTGTCGCCGGTCAGGTTCCAGCCGTCCCGTACGTACTCCCGCTGGCGCGGATCCGCCAGATACCGGCAGCCCACCGGACCCCGGACGGCCAGCAGCCCCGGCTCACCGTCGGGTACGGGCGCGCCCGCGGCGTCCACGACCCGCGCCTGCCAGCCCGGCACCGGCACCCCCGTCGTCCCCGGCCTGATCGCGTCGTCCGCCGCCGAGATGAAGATGTGCAGCAGCTCGGTCGCCCCGATGCCGTTGATGATCCGCAGCCCGGTCCGCTCCCGCCACGCCCGCCAGGTCCCGGCGGGCAGATTCTCGCCCGCGGAGACACACCGCCGCAGCGAGGAGAGGTCGTACGGGCGCGCCGCCAGCTCGTCGAGCATCAGCCGGTACGCGGTCGGCGCGGTGAACAGCACCGACACCCCGTGTTCCGGCACCGCCGCCAACAGCTGCCGGGGACCGGCCTGTTCGAGCAGCAGCGCGCACGCGCCCACCCGCAGCGGAAAGATCAGCAGACCGCCGAGACCGAAGGTGAAGCCGAGCGGCGAGCTGCTCGTGAAGAGATCGCCCGGCGCCGCCCGCAGCACCTCGCGGGCGAACGTGTCGGCCACCGCAAGCACATCCCGGTGGAAGTGCAGACACCCCTTGGGCCGGCCCGTCGTCCCCGAGGTGAAGGCGATCAGCGCCACATCGTCGGCCGCCGTCGCCACCGCCTCGTACCGGCCGGGCCGCCGCCCCGCCAGCCGCAGCAGATCGTCCGGCGCGCCGCCGTCCCCGAACGTCGTGATCCGCAGCCCCGGCACCCCGGCCGCGACCAGCTCGTCCACCGACCGGACGTCGCACAGCGCGTGGCCGACCCGCGCGATGTCGCACATGACGGCCAGCTCACCCGCGCGGTGCTGCGCCAGTACGGTCACGGCCACCGCGCCCGCCTTGAGCACCGCGAGCCAGCAGGCGGCGAGCCACGGGGTGGTGGGGCCGCGCAGCAGCACCCGGTTCCCGGGCACCACACCCAGATCGGTGGTGAGCACATGCGCGATCCGGTCCACCCGGGCGCGCAGTTCCCCGTACGACCAGATGTCGCCGGGGTCCGCCGTACGGAAGGCGGGACGGTCAGGGCCGAACCGCTCGACGGTACGGTCCAGCAGCTCGACGGCGCAGTTGAGCCGGCCGGTGGCGGACCCGGGCGGGAGGGGGAGGAGCCGGGGCCACTGCGCGGCGGGCGGCAGCTGGTCGCGCGCGAAGGTGTCGGTGTGGGCGGACGGGGTCAGCTCCATGGGTCGCCCCTGCTCTGTCTTGCCGGTCGGATGTCGTGCCGGTCGAGGCAGTACCTGTGGTGGGGTCGCCCTTCGAGCGTATCGTGAAGATGACGACAGTCAACGGCTCGCGATAGACGCACGGGAAGTGGAGTCCGGATGCCCGCGTTCACGCTCGATCCTGCGCAGACCGCGTGGTGCGCCGAACTGCGCGCCCTGGCGGCGGACCGGCTGGGCCCGCTCGCCGCGAAGGGCGAGCCCGGCCGGGTCAACCGTGAGCTGCTGCTGGCTCTCGGCGGACTCGGCCTGCTGGAACGGCAGTTCACCGCCGGGGCGCTGGACCTGTGCCTGCTGCGGGAGTCCCTCGCCCAGGGCTGCACGGAGGCCGAGACGGCGCTCGCGCTCCAGGGGCTCGGCGCGTACCCGATCGTGCTGGCCGGGACGGCCGGGCAACGCGCCCGCTGGCTTCCCGAGGTGGGCGCGGGCCGCGCGGTGGCCGCCTTCGCGCTGACCGAGCCGGCCGCCGGGTCCGACGCCGCCGCGCTCGCCCTGCGGGCCGTACCGGACGGCGGGAGCGGCGGTGGAGACGACGGCTGGCTGCTGACCGGTGAGAAACGCTGGATCTCCAACGCGCCCGAGGCGGACTTCTACACCGTCTTCGCGCGAACGGGCCCGGCGGCGCCGGAGGCCACCGGCTCCCGGGGCATCACCGCCTTCCTCGTCCCCGCGGACCGCCCCGGCCTGACCGGCACCGCCCTCGACATGCTCGCCCCGCACCCCGTCGGCGCGCTGCGCTTCGACGCCGTGCCCGTGACCCGCGCGGATGTGCTCGGCGAGGTCGGCCGGGGCTTCCGGGTCGCCATGGGCACCCTGAACCTGTTCCGGCCCAGCGTCGGCGCCTTCGCCGTCGGCATGGCACAGACCGCGCTGGACGCGGCGCTCGCCCACACGGCGACCCGGACCGCGTTCGGCGGGCCGCTCAAGGACCTCCAGTCCGTCGCCCACCAGGTCGCGGAGGTCGCCACCCGGATCGAGGCGGCCCGGCTGCTCGTGTACGCGGCGGCCTGCGCGTACGACACGGGCGCGCCCGATGTGCCCGCGCGCTCGGCCATGGCCAAGCTGTACGCCACCGAGACCGCGCAGTTCGCCGTCGACACCGCCGTCCAACTGCACGGCGCCCGCGCCCTCCAGCGCGGCCATCCGCTGGAGCACCTGTACCGCGAGGTGCGCGCGCCACGGATCTACGAGGGCGCGAGCGAGGTCCAGCGCACCATCATCGCCAAGGAGTTGTACCGCGCGACGGCCAACCCTCCTCAGGCGGTGGGGTGATGGGCCTGGACCGGATCAACCCCGCCTCACTCGCGCCGGCCACCGGCTTCTCGCACGCGGTCACCGCCACCGGCGGCCGGCTGGTCCTGCTGGCCGGGCAGACCGCGCTCGACGGCGCCGGGAACGTCGTCGGCGCGACGCTCCCGGCGCAGTTCGGCACGGCGCTCGGCAATCTGCTCACCGCCCTCGCGGCGGCCGGGGGCACGCCGGGCGATCTCGCGCGCGTCACCGTCTACGCCACCGATGTCGCCGGATACCGGGCCCACGCACCCGAACTGGGCCGGATCTGGCGGCGGTTGGCGGGCCGGGACTATCCGGCGATGGCGGTGATCGGTGTGGTGCGCCTCTGGGACGAACAGGCCCTGGTGGAGCTGGACGGGATCGCCGTACTCCCCTGAACGCGGGCCCGCGGGCCCGCGTTCAGGGGAGGTGTGCCACGCGTGCGAGCCCCTTCTCAGACGGGAGTGGTCTGGGTGCAGTTCTTCCACTCGACCCAGGGTCGGCCGCCGCCCTTCTGCGGGCCGGTGGCGTAGGTCGGGTCGCCGGTGATCCGGCTGTTCTTCTCCTCGTGGGTGACGTCCAGGCCGAAGAGTTTGAAGCCCAGGGTGACCTGTCCCGCCGAGACGCCGAAGCCGATGCCGAGGGAGGCGTTCCACCAGTCGGTGTTGGCGTTGTAGTCGAGGCGGGAGAGCTTCGCCTTGTCGTGGAGGAGTGTTTCGAGGGGGCCGGCGTCGTTGCCGAGGGGTTCGGCGGCGTCGGAGGGGCTCGGCAGGGCGTCGCTGGCGGGGAAGCTGCCGCGACCGCGCAGCCAGTCCTCGACGAGGGTGCTGTCGGAGTCGTTGTCGAGGGTCAGTTCGGCGGACTCGGTGTGGATCGTCGACTTGATGTTGCCACCGCCGCCACCGACGTCGATGGTCACCGGGAGGGGCCCCGCGTTCACTCCGGCGCCGACCTTGACACCCGTACCCTCCCCGGCCTCCTCGCTGGTGGTGATGACCAGCTTCTGCGGGGTGTGGGGGGTGCCGTCCTTCTCCTCCTGGTCGTAGGCGGCGGCGTCGTAGGTGACGGCGACCTGCTGCATCTTGCTTGCCTTGCCCTGCGCGCCCACCCCGCCCTGGCCGCTGACGGAGAAGGTGTAGACGAAGGTGATCTTGCCGGCGTCGGGGCCGGTCTTGGTCCGCATGACCACGACGTCCTCGGTCATCGACGCGGAGAAGAGATCGGTGGAGATGGAGCCGAGGTCCTTCTTGTCGTCGCCCTTGCCCTTGGTGAAGGACTGGCCGAAGCTCAGCCCGCCGGCTAGCTCCGTCGTCGACTTGGTGATGTCGACGTCCGGGGCCCTCTCCGGGTCGAGATCGGGCTTCTTCTTCTTGGCGGACTCGTTGCAGATCATCCCCAGCTCCGCGCCCCACGCCCGCGTGGAGGTGGACTGGCACTTCGACGCGGCCTTGAGGTATTCGGCGAACTGCTTGGCGTCCTTGAGGTTGGCCTCCAGGTCGGCCTGCGGGTCGTCGCTCTTGTTGCCGGCGAACAGCCACTGGCCGCCGCTGCCGCTGCCCTTGGAGTAGCTGCCGCTGAGGGAGGCGCTGCCGCCCCAGTCCTTCAGCCCCGGGATGCCCGCCGAGATGCTGGCGGTGACGCCCACGCTGCTGTCGACGACACGCTCCATGGTGACGGTGCCGTCGGACCACTGGCTGACCTTGACCTGCTCGGATCCGCTGATCTTGATGAAGATGATCTGGACCGTGTAGGTGTCCTTGGTCTGGTCCTCGGCCAGCAGGCACTTGGCGGGCTCGAAGGGGTCGTTCTCCGGGACGATCGGCGGGTCGTCGTCACCGCCACCGCCGTCCCCGTCGTCCCCGCCGTCCTCCCCGTCGTCGTCCGCGAGGTCGCCGGTGGCACACGCCTCCGCACCGCTCTGCGGATGAAGCACCCGGCAGACCGCCGCCTTGAGTCCGGTCGCCGTGTCCTGCGGTACGGACAGCACCACGATCGCGGCGGAGATCATGGCGACGATCAGGATCATCGCCACGTACTCCGTACCGGCCACACCTCTGTCCCTGGTCCGGCCGACGGGTATATCGCCATGGGCATGCCAGGTCTGGAGGTCCTTGGCTCCCTTCATGCGCACTCCTCGATTCCCGCAGTCGCCAACTCCCCCGAGTCCGCGACAGCTTAGGTATGGGCCCAGGCCCATCGGCAGGGCCCGCAGGCCCAGTTGTGGGCCCAGAACACCGGGGGAACGGCCTGGTCGGGGTGGGATCACACCGGTATGGGGGTGGTCCGGGTGCAGTTCTTCCACTCGACCCAGGGTCGGCCGCCGCCCTTCTGCGGGCCGGTGGCGTAGGTCGGGTCGCCGGTGATGGTCTGTTCCTTGTGCTCATGGGTGATGTCGATACCGAAGAGCTTGAAGCCCATCGTCACCTGCCCCGCGGAGATCCCGAAGCCGATGCCGAGCGAGGCGTTCCACCAGTCGGTGTTGGCGTTGTAGTCGAGCCGCGAGAGCTTGGCCTTGTCGTGCAGCAGCCGCTCGATCGGCCCGGCGTCGTCGCTCAGCGGCTCCGACGCGTCGGAGGGGGAGGGGAGGGCGTCGGTGGCCGGGAAGTCGCCGCGTCCGCGCAGCCAGTCCTCGACGGCCCGGGCGTCGGCGTCGTTGTCCAGGGGCAGTTCGGCGGACTCGGTGTGGATCGTCGACCTGATGTTGCCCGCGCCGCCGCCGACGTCGATCGTGACCGGCAGACTGCCGGCGGGCACACTGCCGCCGACCTTGACACCCGCGCCCTCGCCGGCCTCCTCGCTGGTGGTGACGACCAGTTTCTGGGGAGTGTGGGGGACGCCGTTCTTCTCCTCCTCGTCGTAGGCGGCGGCGTCGTACGTCACGGAGACCTGCTGCATCCTGGTGCCCTTGCCCTGGAGGCCCTGGCCGCCGTTGCCGGTGACGGTGAAGGTGTAGACGAAGGTGACCGTGCCGGCGCTGGGGCCTGTCCTGGCCCGCATGACGACGACGTCCTCGGTCATCGAGGCGTTGAACAGCTCGGTGGAGATGGAGCCGAGCTTCTCCTTGTCGTCGCCCTTGCCCTTGGAGAACGACTTGCCGAGGCTCAGACCGCCCGACAGCTCGGTGGTCGACTTGGTGATGTCGACGTCCGGCATCCTCGACGGATCGGTGTTCTGCAGCTTGCCCTTGGCCTGGTCGATGCATGACGCCTGGCCGATGGGGGAGACCCCTCTGCCCGCGATGGCCCTGCACCCCTCCAGCTGCTTCAGCGCCGTGGCGAACGCCTTGGCGTCCTCCAGGTTGGCCTCCAGGTCGGCCTGCGGGTCGTCGCTCCGGTGACCGGAGAACAGCCACTGTCCGCCCTGGCCCTTGCCGCTCATGTAACTGGCGCTCAGCGACGCGCTGCCGCCCCAGTCCTTGAGCCCCGGGATGCCGGCGGAGACCGAGGCGGTGGCCCCGACTCCGGTGTCGGTCACCCGCTCCAGCGTGACGGTTCCGTCCGACCACTGCTGGATCTTGACCGTCTCGGCGTTGCTGATCTTGATGAAGAGGATCTGGATGACGACGGTGTCCTTGGTCTGGTCCTCGGACAGCAGGCACTTCGCGGGCTCGAAGGGGTCGTTCTCCGGGACGACCGGCGGCCCGTCGTCACCGTCACCGCCACCGTCACCGTCGCCGGGATCCCCGTCGCCCCCGCCGCCCCCTCCCTCCCCGCCGTCGCCGGGATCGTCGCCCGCGACGTCGCCGGAGTGGCACGCCTCGGCGCCGCTCAGCGGATGCAGTACGCGGCAGACGGCGGACTTGAGTCCGGTCGCCGTGGACTGGGGCACCGACAGCACCACGATCGCGGCGGAGATCATGGCGACGATCAGGATCATCGCCACGTACTCGGTACCGGCCACACCTCTGTCGCCGAACCGGCCGACGGGTATTTTGACCCGGGCATGCCAAAGGGGAGACTCTCCGGTTTCCTTCATCCGTGCTCCTCGTTGCTCCGGCCCGCGCGTTCCGCTTCTGCGGCCCCGGGCGCAAGGAGCGTAAGAGGGGGGCGCCTTCGCGGGGAGGGTCCCTGGGCCCAGTCGCGGGCCCAGGTGTGCCCGGCGTAAAAATTCGATCGCTGTACGAGTGAACCGATGGGCGTTGATCCACGTCTTCTGGGGCGAAGCGACACCGAAGATCGAGATCCGCCCCAACTGCGCCCCGCGAGGCGCGGGTTGCGTTGAGATGCGGATCTTGGTAGGGGGCTGATCCTCCGCCTCTTCTGGGTGCGTGCATACTCAAGGCGCATGCGCTTCGGGGGTTTGTTCGATGAAGCGCCTCAAAGGTTGGGGGAGTTTTGCGTATGTACAAGAAGAGAGCCGGCGCTGTCATGGTGGCCGCTCTGCTCACGGCCGGGCTGACGTCAGGTGCCACCGCGGGTGCGGCTTCGGCCGTCGGTGCCGACAGTGCGGAAGCCGCCCGGGCGTTCGCGGCGAAGGCGCGGCAGGCGCAGTCCGCCGCGTCGGTGGTCACTCTCATCACGGGTGACCGGGTGCATGTGGATGCCCAGGGGCGGGTGACGCGTGTGCAGCCCGGCAAGGGCCGCGAGGGCGTCCGGATGAAGGTCAA